>JANXCK010000061.1 GCA_025060055.1 Fimbriimonadales bacterium
AGTTGCCAATCAGCGGGTAGGTCATCAGCACAATTTGCCCCGCGTATGAGGGGTCGGTCAGAATCTCCTGATAGCCCGTCATGCTGGTGGTGAACACCAGCTCGCCGGTGGTGTGTCCTGTAGCGCCGAGCGGCTCGCCCGTAAACACGCTGCCGTCTTCCAGTACCAAGAAAGCGCTCATCGGGGGAAAATATACCCGCGCGGTGGCTTGGGGCGTCTCGCCTAAGCGGTGTGTCAGCATCCCGCCGACCAATGCACGGACACGACTGTCCGTGCCACACTGCCGACGAATGCACGGACACGACTGTCCGTGCCACACTGTTGTGTCCTCACCCCGTATATCCCCCTCGCCCGCCACGCGGGAGAGAAGCTGGGGGTGAAGGGCAGCGCTGCGCTCGGCATCACTTCACGCGCACGACTTCCACTACGCCATCCGTGTAAAGCAGCACAAGACACGGCTGACCGTTCAGGCGGGCGGGCAACGCCGCGCCCAAGTTGCGATTCCTAAGACCTGCAACGCGCCACTTGCCATCCCTGTGCTGCAGCAAGTAGGTGTTTCCCCTACCGAAGAGCATACTGCTCAGGAGCACCTCCTCAGTGCCGTCGCCGTCGTAGTCACCTGCCCAAAATAGATCAGTGTCGTGCACGGTGGTATACTGCCAGTTCGCTGGGTTGAGCGCGTCTTTGCCTTCTGGGAAGCTCAACACGATGACGGCTTCCGAGCTTCTGCCCGCCAACCGTTGCAGTAGCGTTGTGGACGAGACGGAGAAGATAACCCCGCGCTTGACGTGCAACTCGCTTGGGAACTTGCGGCGCAGCGAGGCATCAAGCCGCTTGGTGTGCTGGGCGACCTGCTGAAGTTGCCCATCGCGCACTTGGCACACCGTCCAGCGAATATTTCGCCCGTCGTTGAGAATTTCGGAAACGACTATCTCCGCTTTGCCATCGCCGTCTAAGTCGCGAACCCAGTGGGGCGCGATACCGCTTCTGGGCAGCCGAAGCGGAGCACCTTGCGCCCGCAGCCCATTCGCCGACCAGTCGAGAACCCGCAGTTCCAGATGACGAAAATCCTGATTGCACACCACCAGCTCACACTGCGGGTCGCCATCCACCTCAGCAGCTTCCACATCGCTCAAGAGATCGATCTTTCCAATCGGGAGCGCGAGAGTACGCCGGGTTCGAGACAGATAAATCACGGCAGAACTGGATTTTTGAGGCGCAGCCCGCCGTCCGTAAGCCTTCTCTGGCTGCCCATCGCCATCGAGGTCGGAAAGCGTTTTCCACTCAACGGAGACAGTGCCCGACACTATTGGCAGACCTGTCCACGCCAAAAGCGTCGCGTTCCTGTCGAAGATCGGCTGCAGGTGGGGCGGTAGCGTTTTGGAGGTCCGCTCCAGCCGAAGACGCCCGTTGCGCTCCGCGTGCAGGTGGAGGAACTCGCCCTTGTCAGTGCGCAGCAGGTAGTCGTCGTGCTGCCCGTCGCCGTCGAGGTCTGTGCCCAGCGCGTAGCTCAGGCGCGTGCCCTTGAAACCAGCGAGTGGCTCTGTGCGCCAGCTGCCCTCAGCGCGCCGTAGCAAAAAGCACTCCCACGCGCCTCTGTCCAGCGCTATCACCTCCTGCAACAGCGGGAGTTCGCCTGGCTGAAACTGGGCGTGCCACGGGAAGTAGGCTGTTGGAGATCGCTGATCGCTGGGCAGGACGGCAAGTAGGGGCGTGGAGTCGACCGAGCCATCCTTGAGCGACATCCAGAAGGTCATCTGCGGCACTACCGTGCCTCCTCTCGGACCTGCGTGTTGATAGTGCGCCAACAGCTCTGGCTCGCCATCGCCGTCGAAGTCCACTAAGGATGCGTCTTTGAACATCCCACTGAGGGCGGGCGGGGGGCGGAACGCGCCAATCTGCCGACGCTCCACCCCAAGAGGTTCAAACGGAGTCACGTCTGCGCGGCGCGTCGCCCAGAACCCCAGAATACCGATGAGCGCGACCAGCAAAAGCCCTATCACGATCCATCGTCGAACTCGCATATCGCTCACCTCTTGATTAGCACGGATTCTGCCTCGCCGCTGGCATACAACAGCAGCAGGGCGGGTGTGCCTCGGTAAGGCGCGGCGGCTACGCTGAGGATAGGCGCGCGCCCTTTGACACGCGCCGCGCGCCACATCCCATCCTTGTACTGTGCAACCCAGCTGGTTTTCGAGCCGTCTGCGTCCGTCAACACATATTCGGGAGTGCCGTCGCCGTCGCAATCGCCTGACCACTTCACTCGCCCGTTCAAGAAAGCTACCTGCCACTGGTTCACATCACGCACGGCGTCGGGGGCAGGTGGCAATCCCACCAGCACGGTCAGGTCGAAATGGCGTCCCATTCGGAGAGCGTCCCTCCTTGCGCGCACTGTGCACGCGAAGACCGATTTGGGAGCTAACTGAACGATATCGAAAGAGGAAGGGGAGCAAGTTCTCGGCAGTTGCACTGCACGCTGCTGCTCGTGCAAAACCCCATTCTCCAGCGCGAACAGGCGCAGATGCAGATGACGACTTTGGAGTGGTATTGTGCCCAGCACGATTTCGCCTCTGCCGTCGCCGCCCAGGTCACCCACCATGCAGCTGGGCGCCCATCCAACGACTTGGTGGCGGGCAACCAGATTCAGTTTCCTATTGGCGTAGCGGTACACGCTTACATCGATATGGTTACCCGCTGGCTGGGCGCCGATATAGACTAGTTCGCGAGGCGGCTGCCCATCCATCTCGAGGGCAGCAATCGTCGCGCCGAACGCAAGCGGCATCGGCAGTGCGAGCGACCCGTCGCGCGATAGGAGGAGTACCTGACGCAGAAGGTCGTAGCGCTCAGGACGCCCATCGCCGTCCAAGTCATCAATCCACTCGCGCGGAGCTACGGCTACGATGCGACCATGCACGGGGATTCGTCGGATCAGACCCCGTACCTGAGAGTTCGCGCTCGCGTGGGCAATAGGCTGGGGCGGTCGGGCTTGCCACCGCCAGCGACCGTCGTTGCCCAAAGCCAGATAGAACGGGTTGCCTTGCCGATCGAACACTATAATCCCGTCCAGCCTGCGGTCTGCATCGCCATCGACCCACTCGGCGTGCGTTGCGGGAGCGCGACTGGGCGGCGTGAGCGGCTCGACTCGCCACTGATCGCCCTCGCGCGTCAGGCGCACCAAATCACGCGTCTTATGCCGCCAGCCGATAAGTTCCTTGAGGATTATGGAAGGCAGCTCCGACATGCCTGGATAGGGCAAGAGCGGTCCGATCGGCAGCTCGCTGAATGTGCCGTTCAAGTCCGTCCAGAGGGCAACAGAATTCACAGCGCCAACTGGCACTAAAAGCCAGAGCGCTTCGGGCGCGCCGTCGGCGTTCAAATCAATCAGGGGTACGGGGGCGTGGTTCGCCAAAGGTGTCTCGGGAAGCGTCAGTGTTGTACGCCCCAGCGAAACACGCTCGATGGGCAACGACGCCACCCCGGTGCGCGGCTGCATCGAAAGCAACCAGTGGACTACGCTGCCGAGCACCAGCACGCACAAAATCACCAGACCCGCCCAAAACACACGCTTGTCCATTCTTTACCTCCTTATGCGGACGGCTTCTACCGTGCCGTCCTGGTAGACGAGAATGAGCTGAGGTGTGCGCTGGCGTCGTGCGGCAAAAAACGCACTCAAGAGCCTCCTACCTCTGCGCCGCCAACCAGTTCACAACCTCACGCAGCAGTGCGATAATCGTCTCAGCGGTCTGCTCGACGAAGCGGCGCACTGTCTCCCAGTCGATTCCGCTGTTTTCCAGAAACCAGCGGATGACGGGGATTGCCACGCCCAGCCCTGCAGCGAGGATTCCCAGCACGATGAGGTTGAACGCCACAAACCCCACCGCCGCTGCCACGCCACGCGCAACAACCGCGCCAATCCACACCAGAAACGCCAGGGCGGCAATCCGTATGCCCGTCGAAATCCAGTCCTGCGGGGCACGCGTGCGCGTCGAGCTATCGAACAGCCGAAACTCCAGTGGTCGCCCATCACGCTGCAGTAGCCTGCCGTTGTCGTCCGTCAGGCGCAGCGTGATGCCTTGTGATATCGAACCGCCGTACACGAAGTTCACATGCTCGTCGGTTTTCGGGCGCGCGATGCGCAGATGCGGGTAGTCGCCTGCAGCGTTGCGAACGAGAGCGAAATGAAGCACCTCGTCGCCTTGGCTGGTCGGGATCTGAACGCGCAGCGGCGGCGACTCGCGCACGCTGGTTTGACGCATCGGCTCCGCCATCTGGCTAAGCTTTCGGTAGAGCTGGCGCAGGCGATCGGCGTTGAACGAATCCTCAGCGGTTAGGGCGAGGTCTGCCTGAAGGGGCGCATTCGAGCTTGAACCACCACAACCCGCCAGAAGCCCAAAGATGCTCCCCAACACGATCCATCCCACAGCGTCGGGCAACGGCTCCCCACTCCGATTCTTCATGGTCGTACCCCCAGTCGCCTGCATCCGCAGGCGGCTGAATTGTACCTGAAAAACGCCTCGGCAGGGGTATGATTCTGAACAGAAGTCAACCCCACCAGGAGGTCTCACTTGCGTCGGTTTCACATCGGCTCGGTGGAGTGGGCGCCGCCACGCGTGCCGTTGCAGTTGCCTCTGGGCTTCGGCTCGCTGGGCTGGCTGGCGCACCTAATCCGCAGGCACAAATTAGACTTGCTGGAGGTGGACCTTGCGCCCGTGGCGCAGGCATGCTATGCCTACTGGCGCGAGGCAGGCGACCTCGACGAAGCCGCCGACGCATTAGCGATGGTGGCGTACCTGACAGAACGCAAGGCGCATCGCCTCATTACGCCCGAGCCAGAGCCAGAATCGGACAGTCCAGAGCCACTGGAGCCGATATGCCTGCCCAACACCTACGCGAACGCAGCGGAATGGCTGCGCCAGCGCGAAGGCGAGCGCATGCACATCTTCTTTCGCGGCGGCGCAATCGACCCGCGCGACTACGAGCTGCCACCAGAGTTCGGCACAGAACTGCCTGATCAGCTTTGGCTCGCCCTCAAACGCCTGCTGGAGCAGCGTATCCCGCCGCCGACTGCCATCCCCCATCGGCGGTACTTCTCCCTCCACGCGCGGATGGTGCAAATCCGCGAGCGGGTCGCGCACAGTGCGCAGCCCGTGCCCTTCGACACGCTGGCAGATGAGGCACACGATGTGATCGACTTGCTGGTCTCTTTTCTGGCGGTTTTAGAGCTGTGGCGTCTGGGACAGCTCACGGTCGCGCTGGACGAGGCAGGCGCACTGTGGCTGACAGCCCCGTAGCAGTGTCGATAGACGCTGCCTCAACGCAAAGTCTTGATGTACGACGCCAGTACTAAGTTATCTTCTAAGAACCACCCTCTGACCTGTAGGCGCGTTCCAGAAGCCAGCGCCGCAAAACCCCGCCTCTGGAACGCTTTCGCAGCAACCCCAACCAGCTTCACGCCACCTGGCCATCGCTGAAGCCGTACAGTTCGACCGCCCGTTCGGAACACGAGCTCGGCTTCATCGCTGCGAATCGCACTACCCGTGAGGTTTGCAGGCTTAAGGTGTATCTTGTAGCTAATCAGGCGCACCTCGGAGGCGAGAACGCTTTCCTCTGAGCCAGTTTGCTCCCCTTGGACGCGTATGCGCATTCCTGGCATAATCTGGCGGAGCATGATTCGCCTGCCTTTGGGTGAGAGGAGGCGTGTGCGCTCATCCACTGCAATCGGAATCAGTTGAACACCACGCTGCGGCGCGGAGCCGATTCGCCGCGCAAGGATGACTCGTGCGGACGGTGAAGTGTTATACACCTGAAAAGTGCCCAGGAGGCGCTTCTCAGCGGGGGAGACTTCCCCCGCTGAGACCGAAGGTTGGGTCAGCAGTTGCGCTGTCAGGCACGTCTCTGCTTGCCGACAGCTATGGGAGGCGACTCGTATTGACGGTGATCCATGCATTTTCCAAGTATCGAAGACCCAGCTCCTCAGCTACGGCAGGGCTGAGGTCAATTCCTGCGGGATTGGTCACACGACGGCAGAACTGATCCCTGCCGTCATTGCGGCGCGGAGGTACTTGAGTGCATATGGCTCGGTTATTCTGGATGACGGGCGAGTTGTAACCCTCGTAAAAGGCTGCGCTCGACTCAGGCTCGCGCAGTCTGAGTGGTCTGACTCGAGAATAATCGTCAGCAAATTCCGCTGGCAGTCGGCGTGGTGCGCCTGAATTCAGATTCGGGTAGTTATCCCAGTAGTTATCATCGACGTTCCACGGTCCCACCTCGTCCACTCGTACTCGCGTCGCATTCCGATTGCCACGATTCAGGTCTACGGTATACCCAGCCCGACATCGGTAGTAGCGCGCATAGGCAGAGGGAATGCTTGAGCACCAGCCGAGGTTCGCAAACTTGACATAGCGGTCTGGCAGCGCAACCTCGCGCACACGGCTCCCACCGTTTGGGATATACTGGGTGGCAAACACGTACACGCTCTGCGCGTCAGCAGCCGTCTCAAAATCCGATGCCTGTCCCTCGAGCCAGAGACGAATCCGCTCTTGGTGCTCTGGCCACCAGCTGCGTATCCACTCACGGAACTTGAGGTATCGCTCGCCGAGCAACTGGGCAAGACTCGAGTCAGTCGCAGCGTGAATCAACTCCACGGCGGATTGCCAGTCGATTTTCCCCACAGCATACTCGTTCAGGGGAGCCAAGAGCTGAGCGGGTATAGCTGGGGCAGGCAACTCCCTCTGGGTGGGCACCGCACCTTCCATGTCACCGCTCTTCAGCATCACAAATGCCAAGTATTCCTGCTCCGCAATTGCGTTAAGCTTCTCTATCTCCGCCTCCGTCAGTCCGAGCACCGCGTACAACTCTCGGCGGGCACACTCGTAAATCTCGGTAGACCTGGGCTCGCTAATCTCTGTGCGCATCAGGTAGCTGAAAATCAGCGGCTTGCTCTCCCACGGGTCAGATGAGGCTACACACGGACGAGAAATCAGCACAGTCAGCGCTGCGGCTCCCGCCAGTACGCGGGAGGAGAGATCCACGCGTCCACATCGACCAAGAATCCGCACACCAAACCTCGTAATCGCTTGGCTCAGCATCATACCCGTACTCCCAGTTTGGTCTAAGGTGTCAAGGATTGTACCTTCACTTTCGTTAAGAATTGGTTAAAGGTCGGAAAGGAATCCCGATATCCTAAGCCCACTTTGCTACCGCCCGAGCGGGGCGCACAGATCAACGAAGCCTCCTGCAGCTATGCCCTCCAGAGGTTTCTCCCTGCGCGGATGCAATACAGACTGCCCCAAGCTGCTTTGCCGCAAATCCACCGATTAGGAATACCCCGTGCAAAATCCCACACACACTCGGCAAACGGCGCCGCGCGCAGATCGAGAAAAATTTAGGTTCACAACTCTACCGTCGTAGCAGCTCCTGCAGTCCCTGATCGAACTTGCGCTGCGCTTCTCGTGCCTCGTCAGTGCCGGGCGCGAGCGCAACGGCGTCCTTCCACGCTTGCAGAGCGCGTTGCAGGTCGCCGCGCTGGTACGCCTCATCACCAAGAGCGATTTGCTCGCGAGCTGCGTGGCGCTGGTATTCCCGCGCTCGCGCACCGTGGCTATGCTGTGCAGCGGATGTCCAGTGGCTGATTGCACCCTCGCGGTTGCCCAGACGCTGCTCCACCGCCGCGATGCCCGCATAAGCTTCTGGTAGCGGCGCGTACTCCAGCGCACGCTGATACGCCTGTTTCGCCTCCTCGTAGCGACGCGCCTCCAGCAGCCGATTGCCGTACATCGCGAGTGCGCTGGCGGTGTTGCGGCGGAACCGCTCCTTCCACTTAGTGGACTGCGCGTTTCGATAGAGCGCGTCGTAAATCTGCGCTGCCTCCAGGTAGCGTCCCTGACCGAACAGTCTTTCCGCCTCTTTGGCACGCGCGGCGATTTTTTCGTCGATCTGCTGCATCTGGTACTCCTGATAGGCGCGCGTCGCGCTGAACACGCCCAGCACCACGACGCCCAACACAGCACCTCCAATTAGCATCACGCCCAGCAGTGTGCCCAGGAACTGGCGCAGCGCAGGCGAGAGAAGCGGTTTAGGTGGAGGGGGTGGCAAGTAGGGTGCGGGCGCACTGGGCACGGGGTACGAAGCAGTCGGCACGGGAATCTGCGTTGGGGCACTGGGCGCAGGGTGTGGATAGTAAGGCGTAGGAACCTGCGTCGGGGGCGCATAACCACCTGCGGGCACGCCCTGTGGCGCAGGTGCGCCCATCGGCGTCGCAATCACTGGCGGAGCTTTGAGCTGCTCCAGCGCGTTCTGCAGAGCCTGCTTCATCTCCTCCGCCGAGCCGAACCGCTCCGCAGGCGCCTTGCGCAACGCCCTGCGAATCACCCACTCCAGCGGCGCAGGCACGCTCGGTGGCGCGTGCGGGTCAGTATGCACGATGTGGTAGGTGATTGTAATCACCGAGTCGCCCTGAAACGGCTTGTAGCCCGCCAGCATCTCGAACAGGATTACTCCCACTGAAAACAGGTCGCTGCGCTCGTCAATAGCCCCGCCTTGCACCTGTTCGGGCGACATGTAGCTCGGCGTGCCGAAAACCTGCCCGTCCATCGTTAGGTTCGGCTCGTGCTTGAGGCGCGCAATGCCAAAGTCGGTGATTTTGACCAGTCCGCTGGGCAGAATGTGGATGTTTTCGGGTTTGATGTCGCGGTGGATGACGCCCTTCGCATGCGCATGTGCCAGCCCATCCAGCACCTGCGTCGCGATGCGCACTGCCTCTTCGGGTGGCAGCGCGCCCTCGCGATCCATCTTCTGGCGCAAATTCTCCCCCTCCAGATACTCCATTACAATAAAATAGCGTCCATTCTCCTCTTCGGTCTCGAAAATCGTGACGATGTTCGGATGTGTGAGCGAGCCCGCCGCGCGTGCCTCGCGCCTGAATCGCGCGATGCGGTCTTGGCGGACTGTCTCTGTTGCGCCGGGTGGCGTCAGCAACTCCTTGATAGCGACGCGGCGGTTGATGCGCATATCCACCGCCTCGTACACCACATCGTTGCTGCGGGCAATTTCGCGGATAATCCGATAGTGCCCTAAAATCGTTTCCAGCGCCATCGTTCCCCTAATAGATTATACCAACCAGCGAGAGATTGCCTAAGAGGCGTTGCGCCAGCGCCCTCGCCGACAGGCGTTGCTTGGACAGCCGTTTCCAAGCCACTGCGCACGGGCGTGACTGTCCATGCCACAAACGTGCGCTGGTGTGACGCCGAGGCTACGGCGCGACGGCATTCGTGCCGTCGACGACAGGAGATAGGCTCGGTAGCGACTGGTAAGTGCCTCAAGTGTGAAATCGTTCCATTTGGGGCGCGTCCGCGACGCGCCCCTACAGGGCGTTGCAGGTAGGGGCGGGTTCCTAACCCGCCCTGCGGAAAACGGGAAGATTTAACCTTTGAGGGACTTAAGTGCTTCCAAGATAAAATCGCCCCTGAATGCGCTGGTAGGGCGCGAAAACCGCCCCCGTACGCCGCATCCCATGCTTCCCGCTAAAAGGGACAATTTCACACTTGATACACTTATCAGTATAAAGTGTGCGGGTTTTCCACACGCAACAAATACCTCACCCCATGCATGCTTAGAGTCTCATGGTTAATAGTAGGTCACTGTGGAAATGTGGATAACTTTGTCTACTTCGAACGCGCGGTCGACAAAATTCGGGCGGAATCAGGGGCGGATTTGAACTCAAATTGCAACTTTTGTCTACCGACCCGCTGTTCGATTAGCTATGCTAAATATCGGGCATTTCGATGTGGATAACTCTGTGGAAAGCTGTGGATCGAGTGTGGATAACCTCTCGGAAAGCTCCCCGCCGAAGGGCTTTTCCACAGGGTTATCCACAGAGTTATCCACAATTCGCTGCCTGCAGGTAAGCGTTCAGAGTGCGCTCGGCTGTGGTGCGCCAAGAGAATTGGGCTGCCTGTGCGCGGGCTTTTTGGCGGAGCGACTGGCGGTAAGCTTCGTTCCGCAGCAGGGTTCGAATCGCATTTGCCCACAGTCCAGGCTCGGTGGGGGGCAATAGAATGCCCCCTGAGCCGACCACTTCGGGCAGTGCGCCCCCGTTGGAAGCGATAACGGGCGTCCCGCACGCCATCGCCTCTAACGGGGGCAGACCAAACCCCTCGTAGAACGAAGGGTAAAGCAACATCTCGGCGGCGTTATAGAGCCAGACCAGGTGATCGTCGGGCACGTAGCCTGTTTCGATGAGCCAGCCGCCCTGCGCCCAGATTTGCTTGGCGAGTTCGAACGCGCGTCGTGCCCAGCCTGGCTTGCCCGTAAGCACGAGCCGGAGGGGAAGCTGGTACTCGCTGCGGGCGTAGTGTACCGCTTGGATTGCAAGTTCCCAGTTCTTGCGCGGTTGCAGCACGCCAACGGCTAAGGCGAACGGTGGCTCAATCGCGTAGTGGCGTCGAACCCACGCCTGCGCGTACTGTTGCTCGATGGGATGGAACCCTTCAGGCACGCCATTGGGCGTCGCAATGACTTTCTCAGGGGGCAATTGCAACGCCTCGATGATGTCCTCGCGTGAGGTTTCTGAGACCGTTAGCACGCGCCGCGCACGCCGACAGGAAGTGGGCACACTGAGCCTCAACAAAACCCGATCCTTCAGAGGAAACCAGCGCGGCTCTATCAGGAAGGATATGTCATGCACGGTTGTCACAACGGGGATTGTGAAGAACGGAGAGACAGTGTACTGCGTGTGTATCAGCGTGCATCCGTGTCGTTGGGCAAGTTTGGGCAAATACAGCAGGCTCCAGAGCCGCTCAAGTCGGGCAGGGCGCACCACAAACTCATACAGGGGTGATTCGGGCAGTGTTCCTGCGGGGATTGCACGCGTGGAAAAGAGGACAAGACGATACTCTTGGGGGTCGAGAACCTCGTGCAACCCCCTGAGCAGCCCGCGCCAGTAGGTGCGATCGCCCGTGTAGGCGCCCGTGAGCAAGCGAGCGTCAATACCAATCCTCACGCTTTGCCTCCCAGCGGGCGTCTGAGCATTTGTGCCCAAGTGCGCGGGTATCGCGGCGGAGTGGGATGCTCCTTGCTGAGCAGGGCGATTGCACGCTGGATGTCGCCCTGCTCGGTCTCGAAGGCGACCGTGCGAAGCGTCAGGGCGGCGCCGAGCGTCTGAGCGGCAGGCGCCGCTTGCTGAATCTCTTCGACCTCGCGGGCACTTTTGAGAGCAAGACCGACGCCGCCAATCTTGAGGAAGGGTGTCATCAGCTCCGCAAGCAGGGGCATTTTGGCAACGGCGCGCGCCGTCACAACATCAAACTGCTCGCGTGCCTCAGGCGCATGTGCCCACTCCTCGGCGCGCCCCTGAACTATTGTTGCGTGGATCCCCAAGAGTGTGCAGGTTTCCTGTAGGAACTTCACTGTTTTGCCGTGCGAGTCAAGCAAGGCGACGCGCAGGTCGGGGCGCGCAATCGCAAGAGGGATGCCAGGCAGACCTGCGCCGGAGCCGATGTCCAGCACATGCGCCCCTGTCGGTGGGGTAAACACGGCGAGCAGGCACAGCGAGTCCAGTAGGTGGCGTCCCACTGCCTGTTCGGGCGGCACGCGCGTCAGGTTAAGTCGTTCGTTGCTGAGGTAGAGGTGTTCCAAGTAGTGGCGGAGGGCGTCCTTTTGGGACTCGCTCAGGACAAGCCCCCACGACTCTGTTTGTTGCAGCAGGTTCCAGTTGCCGATTCGCGCTGGCATCTCTCTGCAGAATGTAGCTGCGGACTCCCATAATACCCTGCAGAGAACGATGGGGAGTGTCTCGATAACTCGGCGAGAGGTGGAGTCGGCTGTCAAGACGCTTCAGCCACTGCCGCAGGTCGTGATGCAGTTGGTGGAGCTAGTCGACTCGGACGCGGCGACGGTGGAGCAAATTGAGTCGCTCATTAACGCAGAGCCTGTGCTGTGCGGAAAGGTGCTACAGATTGCGAACTCGGCTTACTATGGGCTGTCGCGGTCGGTTGGCTCGATTCGCGCCGCGTTGCTGCTGCTTGGGGCTCACGCGGTCAAGGGGATTGCACTCAGCGTTGCTTCGGTAGCTGCACTACAAGGCGGTCGTGCGGTGGGTAAGGCGGAGCGCATGCTTTGGCATCACTCGGTTGCGGTGGCGAGCTACGCGCAAGGGATTGCGCGTGCCTGCCGTTGGGGGCTGCGGGCGAGTGAGGACGCCTACATCGCTGGACTGCTTCACGACATCGGCACACTCTTTTTGCTTACAAAGTTCCCGAAGCTGTACCAGCCCCTTGTGCTGAGTGAGAGCGAGCAGCTGCTGATTACGCGGGAACGGGAGTTGTTCGGGTACGACCACGCCGACATCGGCGCGATGATTGTGGAGCACTGGAAGCTGCCGACCCGCATCGTTCGCGCGGTGGGGCAGCACCATGCGCCCTATCTGCCTGAGGGCGAGAGCCAGCAGTTGGCTGCCGCTGTGGCGCTCGCAGATCGCTGGGATGCAGAGCGACGCGGGGGCGTACACGAGGCGGGCGATTTCCCTGACCCAGAGCGTGTCGCCCAGCTCGTGCCTATCGGTGAGCAGGAGGCAGCCCGCCTGCGCCAAGATGTGGGAGGGAGCTTAGACACGCTTTGCGAGCTTCTGTTGGGACAGTGAGCTTCTCAGAAGCAGGCACGATGCGATGGCGTCTCGCCGTCGCACCCAGTGCGTGGATACCGCCGCGCCTCGTTGGTGTGTCTGACGCCTTCAACCCCTCCCCGCGCCTTAGTCTAAGCGCGAGGAGGGGAGGGAGGTGAGTGGGAGGTGCAGCAAGCCTCAGTTGCTGTCCACGCGGTAGATGTCCAGCCGATCGGTGCCAATCGCGCTATGCACCACGAACAGGTACTGTGCTCGCGGGTTCGTGCCGAAGTTGAGCAGCACCACGAGCAAGTCGGAATCGTTGATTGCGCCGTCGCTATTGACATCCAGCGCGGGGTTGCTGGAGCCAAACTCGAGCAAGATTGCCAGCAGGTCCGAGTCGTTCACCACACCGTCGAGGTTCACATCGCCTTTGAAGGGGTCTGTGCCGAATCCGCTGGTGAAGTTGAAAATGTCGAAGTTGTAGGCGCTGGGCCTGCTGCCGTCGGGCAGTGGCTCATCGCCTGTGAGCGTGGCGTAGGGGTTCGAGAAGCCCCAGTTTGCACCTGAGCCTGTGACGATGAAGACGCGGGCGTAGCCCTGACGGTTGTTCGGGTCACGACGGTTATACACGAGGAAGTCTTGCCCGCCTGCGCGCAGGTAGTGCAGGTTGACCGAGACCTGAAGTGTGCTGTCGGGGCTGAAATCGGCAATTCGGCAGGCGCGACCGTTTGCGACAGTGTTCGCGCCTGTGCGCGGCGCGTAGAAGATACTGTTGGCAAGGCGCAGGTAGATGTCGCCTTCGGGCGAGAATGCGAGGTCGCGCATCTCGGTTGTGATTGAACCGCCCTGACAATCGCGCGAGGGCACGCTCAGGATGTTCGGCAGTGCGGATCCCGTGCCGAAGTCGCGCCGAAACACGATTCCGCGCCCGAACGCCACGACACCGAGCGACGGGGCACGACTCGGATCGTTTACGAAGCCAGGGTCTATTTCGATGTTATCGGCGCGGGATGAGCCGCTCAAGTCGCTCGGCAAAACAACGCCTGTGACGTTCCAAGTGTCAACCAGCGCACCCGTGGCAGCGTCGAACTTGCGAATGCCTGTATTCGCTGCTTGGTTGCTGCCGTCGCCCAGCCCTGTGCCCAAGTAGATGAAATCGTCGTGGTAGACAACAGCGCTCACGCGGCTCTGCGCCGCCTGCGTGAGTGAGACGAGTGGCGTAAAGCCCCAGTTGTTCACACTCAGCGACAGCACATTCGAGATTTTCAGCACGCCGACAGGGGCGGGCTGGTTCGCCACAGAGTACCCTGCGACATACAGATTGCTGCCGTCGAACGCCACATCGGATGCCACGCTACCTAA
>JANXCK010000204.1 GCA_025060055.1 Fimbriimonadales bacterium
TTGGTTTTTGACGAATGACGCCGATTTGCGGGCGTTTGTGCCTCCTCAGTGTCGAACCGTGATCCTGAGCGACTTCGTGTGAGGGAGCGCTATGAAGCCCTGTTAGTGGACTACGCCGACCTGTTGACAGTGCTGTTTGCGTTTGGGCAGTCGAACAGCAACCCTGCGAATGTGAACGGCGATGGCATCGTGGACGACGCGGACTTGCTGGCGGTGTTACTCAACTTTGGCAGCGGGTGTTAGCCTGTAGTTTGCCCTCACCCCCTGTCCCCTCCTGATAAGGGTACACGCTCCAAGTTCAAAATCGCTGGCGATTGCGGATTTCCTGAAAGCCCCCCTCCTTGAGGTTCTCCCCGCTCCGCGAGGGGAACCAAGACCAACGCTTGGTTCCCCCTTGCTAAGGGGGAACCTGAAGGAGGGGGTTCGAGAAAAAAATCCTACCTTCTGCCCGCGTGTTGAGGCAAAACGATGTACCCTTACCAGCCTGCCCCCTCTCCCACGCCGTGGGAGAGGGGGTATTTTGCTGTCTGCTGCCTCTGCGCGACGTGCCCACTGAACGGCTCAAGCCGCTGTCGCGCCGACCGAGCCGACAGGTGTTTTAGGGCGTCTTGTGGGACGGATTGCCCCCTGAGTTGGGGGGAAGTTTGCTTTGCAGGGGCAGCAATCGGAAGCGGTGTATAATACGGGTGTACCGCGCGTTGGTACGAAATCTGAGCGATGGAGGTCAAGCGATGCGACGCACACTGAAGCAGTTAGGCGTCAAGGCGATTGTGGCGCTGAGCGTGGGGCTTGGCGCGTGGACGAGTAGTGAGGCGCAGCATCTGACTTGGCTGGGCACGCTGCCAGGTTTCGTCAGTAGTTCTGCGTCTGGCGTGTCTGCCGATGGGCGCGTGGTGGTCGGAGGGGCATACGACTCCGGCTATCACCCGCGCGCCTTTCGGTGGACAGCAGAGACAGGAATGCAAGACCTCGGCACGCTGGGCGGCTCTAGCAGTCAGGCGTATGGCGTGTCTGCCGATGGGCGCGTGGTGGTCGGACGGGCATACGACTCCGACTATCACCCGCGCGCCTTTCGGTGGACAGCAGAGACAGGAATGCAAGACCTCGGCACGCTGGGCGGCGACTGGAGCTGGGGGTATGGCGTGTCTGCGGATGGGCGCGTGGTGGTCGGACGGGCACAAGACGCCAGCGGTTGGGGGCGCGCCTTTCGGTGGGTTGAGGGGCAAGGAATGCAAAACCTCGGCACGCTGGGCGGCGGCGGAAGCGAAGCGCGTGGCGTGTCTGCGGATGGGCGCGTGGTGGTCGGAGGGGCATTCGACGCCAACGGTCGCTGGCGCGCCTTTCGGTGGGTTGAGGGGCAAGAGATGCAAGCCCTCGGCACGCTGGGCGGCGGCGGAAGCGAAGCGCGTGGCGTGTCTGCCGATGGGCGCGTGGTGGTCGGAGCGTCAGGAGACGCCAGCGGTTATGTGCGCGCCTTTCGGTGGGTTGAGGGGCAAGGGATGCAAAACCTCGGCACGCTGGGCGGCGACTGGAGCATAGCGTCTGGCGTGTCTGCGGATGGGCGCGTGGTGGTCGGAGCGTCAGGAGACGCCAGCGGTTATGTGCGCGCCTTTCGGTGGGTTGAGGGGCAAGGGATGCAAAACCTCACCCAAGTGTTCGCCGCCTTGCTGACAGGCGGTTCATTCCTTTTGCACGCCTCCGCCATCTCGCCCGACGGGCGCTACATCGTGGGTGATGGCTACAACGCGGCGACGGGGCGAGCTGAGGCCTTCCTGCTGGACACGTGGCGCACGGGCGACACCAACGGCGACGGCTGCATCAACACCACCGACCTGCTGCGCGTGCTGTTTGCGCTTGGCACGCGGGGCACGCCGCCTACCTACCACGAGGACATCAACAGGGACGGGATTGTGAACAACGCCGACCTGCTGGTGGTGCTGCTCAACTTTGGCAGCGGGTGTTAGGGGATAGGGGCGCGTTGGGGACGCGCCCCTACGTGGCTATGCCCGCAACAAGTGTCGTGCTTGTGCCTGCATAAAGCAGGCATTTGTCATCATGGAGGAGTTTCACCACACTTTGCGTAGAGTTGCCTGCGCGTTGTGAGAACTCCGTGCGCAACACGAGGAGTCCAGTTGGACAAGCAGCGAAAAAATAGGTCATAGTTAGGGTTATGCCGTGAAGCGACGCGCAACAGGCAAGCATCGGCTCCAGTCGAGCGTGCAGGAACTTCTTTCCAGTGCGGCTGGAGAGATAGGTAAAATGCTTGCATACCGCGCGTAGTGGTACGCGCCCGTTTAGTGGAAGGAGGCTTAGATGATGCGCAAACACACATTCGGGCACTGGGCGTGTCGGCTGGTGGCAGCGATAGGCGCAGGACTGAGCGTGTCGGCGAACAGCGAAGCGCAAAGTCTGAGATGGTTTGGAGTGATGCCAGGCGCAGATTACAGCAGAGCATATGGTGTGTCAGCGGACGGCAGCGTGGTAGTCGGCGCTTTCGAGACTTACGACACTGCCAGTCGTGCCTTTCGGTGGACGGTGAATGGCGGTGTGCAAGATTTAGGCGCACTGGGCGGCTCCTCAAGCGCGGCATACGGAGTGTCTGCAGACGGCTCGGTGATAGTCGGCTGGGCGAGCATACCCAGCGGTTTCTGGCGTGCCTTTCGATGGGAGAACGGCGTGATGAAAGATCTGGGCACGCTGGGCGGTTACACAAGTGAAGCATACGGAGTGTCTGCAGACGGCTCGGTGATAGTGGGTTATGCAGACAAGCGCGAATTTCAGCGGCAAGCTTTTCGCTGGACAACGAGTGGCGGAATGCGAAACTTGGGCACGCTGGGCGGCTACTGGGGCGAAGCATTCGGCGTGTCCGCGGACGGCTCGGTAGTGGTCGGACGGGCGCATGATATCAGGGGTGTATATCACGCCTTTCGGTGGACGGCGGCGGGCGGAATGCAAGCCCTAAGCGAATCCGAGAGTGAAGCGTACGGGGTGTCCGCAGACGGCTCTGTAGTGGTCGGTGCGGTACAGTTTGCTGGCTACGGGTTTCGCGCCTTTCGGTGGACAGCGCAAACAGGCATCCAGAACTTGACGAGCGACGTCGGCAGTTCTGCGTTTGGCGTGTCGGCGGACGGCTCAATTGTGGTCGGACGGTTGAGTATCGGTATGTACCGCGCTTTTCGTTGGACCGAAGCGCGAGGAATCGAAGACCTCAACATCACCTACGCCAGCCTGCTTCGCAACGACGCGGAGCTTCGGGAAGCTCGGGCTGTTTCGCTGGACGGACGCTACATCGTGGGGATGGGCTACAATCCGAGCAGCCGACTCCAAGAGGCGTTTTTGCTGGACACATGGCGCGCAGGTGACACGAACGGCGACGGGTGTGTCAACGACGCGGACTTACTGCGCGTGCTATTCGCGCTCGGCACGCGTGGCACGGGCTACACACGCCACGAAGACATCAACAAGGACGGCATCGTAGGGAATGCTGACTTGCTGGCAGTGCTGTTTCAGTTGGGGCAAGGGTGTTAGTGCGTAGGAAGCACACATGTACCCTCACCCCCGCCCCTTTCCCGCGCAAGCAGGAGAGGGGCGTCTTGTTCTTCCTCTCCGACGCTGTAGGAAAGAAGGAAAACGGGCAAGGGCTCCAACCTTGTCCTTACCTCCCCCAAGCAGGGGAACGGAATGTGTGCGCAATACGGAGATTTTGATAAACGTGCAATAGCTGAGTTCAAGATGAGTAATACCAATCGGGGTTTCAAATAGCGCAGTCGTCGGCGCGGACGCCGACGCTACATTTACTGCAGGCCACGTTTGAGCGTCCTTTCTTGAGGTACCACCTTCCCAACACGCTCTCACGGCACGATAATCAGCCCGCTGGACGATGCCCCGCGCAACACCTGTTGCACGAACATCGGCTCAGGCAGTGCGCCCTCGAAGCTATGGCGGTCGTTGATGACGACCTTGGGCACCGCCATCACGCCGTACTGGTTCGCCAGTTCGGGGAACTCCTCGCTGCTGATGCCCTCTGCCGTTATCCAATCGCTTGCCATCGCCAGCTTGTGCGCAGTGCGCACCGCAGCAGGGCAGTAGGGGCAGCCGTAGGTCACGAACACCCGAATATGCACAGGGTTGCGCAGATTCGCCAGCATCAGACGACTGTCGGGCGACAATCCCGGATCGCCCTTGCCCACATCCTCAATCGCGCCCACCAGCGAGGCGAACTCGAACCCCGCAGGAACCCCCAAATAGCGTATGCCGTAATCTTTTTGCTCGGAGCGCACCACAATCGCAGGCGCGAGCGTGATGTTGTATTCGCGTGCGACAGCAGGCTCCGCTTCGAGATGATGCTGTTCCAGCACAATCGTGCCGCCACTCAAGCTCACCAGCTCTTGCGCTATCTGCGATACAAGCTCGCTGGTCTCAGGTTGCTCGTTTGTGGTGAACACGACCAGCTTCACCGTATGCGGCAGTGTGCTGAACCGCTGCTGCAAACTCTGCCGATCTTTCTCTTGGATGATAGCCATTCGCTCCTACCTCCGCAGTGTCCGTAGGGTTAGAGTACCTTAATCGCTGCCTCGATTCACAACCCGCTGGGGTATACTTCCGCAGGGTGAACACGATGCGACATTTTCGTTTCTATGCGCTGATGATAGGGGTAGTTAGCCTCTGGACGCTGCAGCCGATGGCGCAGCAAGCGAAACCGCAGAATGCTCAACAACTGCTGGAGCGCGCCGCGCAAGCGATGGGGACTGCCCAGTACGCCAAGTTTCGAACCGTGCAGGTAGTCGGCACTGTGCAGTACCCGCAGCAGGGGATGCAAGCACGGATAGAAATATTCTACAAAGCGCCGAATAAAACCTTGTCTAAGATAAATCTGCAGGGGGTGGGTGAAATCCTGCAAGGGTTCGATGGCAAGGTCGGCTGGGAGAAGAACCCGCTCACAGGGCTGCGCGAACTGCAGGGCGCCGAGTTAGCGCAGTTGCGCCTCAGCGCGGAAGCAGGTGCTTCCAACGACATCCGCAAAATCCTGCGCAACCCCAAGCTGGAGGCAAAACAAGAAAAGGTCGGCGGTCGCAGCGCATACGTCATCACCGCGCGAACGCCGTGGGGTGCACCTATCAAAGTGTATCTCGATAGCCAGCGGTATCTTCTGTTGCGCACAGATATGGAAGCCGCAGTCCCACAGGGGAAGTTGAATCTAACGAGTTTCTACGAGGACTACCGCAAGGTGGATGGTGTGATGTATCCGTTTCGGATTCGCCAGTCCACAGCGGGGATCGAAGCCGTGCTGAAGGTCGAGCGCGTGCGGCACAATGCACCCATCAGCGACGCCATCTTCCGCAAGCCTAAGAATTGAGATGCTGATTGTCGAGAGCTTGGTCAAGTCGTTCAAGGGCTTTCGTGCGGTGGACGGGGTGAGTTTTCGGGTGGAGCCTGGCGAAATCGTGGGGCTGCTGGGTCCCAACGGCGCGGGTAAGACCACCACGCTGCGCTGCATCACGGGCATCCTCAAGCCCGATTCGGGGCGCATCCAGATTGGCGAGTACGACCTCGCCACGCAGGAGCAGCAAGCGAAACGCCTGCTGGCGTTCATCCCCGAACTGCCGAACCCCTACGAACTGCTGACCGTGCGCGAGCATATGAAGCTCGTTGCGATGTGTTATGACACGCTGCCGTTATACGAGCAGCGTGCTGATGAGCTACTGCAACGCTATGAACTCGCTGACAAGGCGAACACGCTGGCGGGCGCGCTCTCCAAGGGCATGAAGCAGAAACTCGCCGTCGTGTGCGCGCTGGTGCACGACGCAAAGGTGTTTTTATGCGACGAGCCGCTGATGGGCATCGACCCGCGAGGGCAGTATGTGTTCAAAGCGGAGCTGCAACGCCTGCGCGATGAGGGCTGCGCTATCTTAGTCAGCACGCACCAGTTGGACACCGCTGAACGGCTCTGCGACCGCGTGATTATTATGCACAAAGGGCGACTGCTGGCGGAAGGCACGCTGCACGAACTCCAGCAGCGCGCTCAAATGGAGGGTAGCACGCTCGAGGAAGTATTCCTGCACCTGACGGAAGAGTCGGAGCAGCAGGCAAGCGCGGAGCCTGTGCCGTCATAGCCGATGAGACCTTGCTCACCTTTGGATTTCGACCCAGAGACGATGCGCCAGATGGGGTATCGCGTGGTAGACCTGCTGGTGGACTACTGGCAGAGCCTGCCGACGCGCCCCATCGGCAAGCGTGCCGACCGCGCGTGCCTCGAAGCCCTGCTCAACGAACCGACTCCTGACCAACCGCAGCCGTTCGAGCGCGTGCTGCAAGAGTTTCTCCAGCGCGTGTTGCCCCACATCATCAAGGTAGATCACCCACGCTACTTCGCTTTTGTGCCCGCTCCGAATGAGTATGTCGGCGTGCTGGCGGACTTTTTGTCGGCGGGCATGAATGTGTTCGTGGGCACATGGATGGTGGGCGCGGGCGCCACGCAGGTAGAGCGCGTGGTGATTCGCTGGCTATGCGACTGGTTCGGCATGCCCGACACGGCGGGCGGGCTGTTCGTGAGTGGCGGCTCGGTTGCGAACCTCGTGTGCCTCACGGCGGCGCGAGCGCATTATCCCGACGCGCTCACGCGCGGCAGAGTGTACTACTCCGACCAGACGCACTCGTGCGTGGCGCGCGCGTGGCGCATTCTGGGCTTGCGTGAGGAGCAGCTGTGCGTGCTGCCCGCCGATGAGCACTTCCAAATCCCACTCGACACGCTCGCAGGGCAGATTGAACGCGACCGTGCCGCGGGCTGGCTGCCGTTCTGCGTGGTCGCGAACGCGGGCACAACCAACACGGGAGCAGTCGATCCGCTTAGTGCGTTAGCCGAGCTGTGCGAGGCAGAGGGGCTGTGGCTCCACGCTGACGGCGCCTACGGCGCAGCCGCAATTCTGACCGAAGAGGGCAAGGCACGCTTACAGGGGATTGAACGCTTGCACTCGCTTGCTGTTGACCCCCACAAGTGGCTCTACCAGCCGATGATGGCAGGATGCGCCATCGTGCGCGACTTCGAGCAGCTGCGCACGGCGTTCCGAATCCTGCCTCCCTACCTGCAGGACAAGGAGCGCGGCGCAGCAGGCATAGACCTGTGCGATTACGGCGTGGAACTCTCGCGCAACTTCCGCGCCCTCAAAGTCTGGATGTCGCTCAAGACGCACGGCATAGAGGCGTTTCGGCAGGCGATGGAGCATAACCTACACTTGGCGCGCGTAGCTGAGCAGGCGATTCGCGAAATACCCCACTGGCAAATCGTCTCGCCTGCGACGCTGGGCGTCGTCGCCTTCCGCTACGCCCCCCCTGAACTCAGCCCTCAGCAGGTCGACGCGCTCAACCGCGCGCTGGTCGACAAGATGATACAGGATGGCTTTGCGATGGTCAGCTCTACCGTGCTGCGGGGGCGTGTTGCGCTGCGCATGTGCACGCTCAACCCCCGCGCCACCGAAGCCGATGTGCAGGAGACCATTCGACGGCTGCACCAGCTGGCGGTGAAATCCGCAAGTGCGAGTTGACAAGCTTTTCTCGTATCTGCGCCTAACCTCACCCCATCAGGTATTCGCCCGTCCCCCTGGCAGCCCCGACAGGTCGCAAGGCAGCTTGTATGTATCCACCTCACGAGTGCCCTCGTAAGACCTGCCTGGAATCTTCCCGTAGCGTTGATACCACTTTGCGTGGCCGTCGGCGAAGTTGATGTTCATCCCGTTCTTGTGGCGCGGGTCTCCTGGGAAAGTCGACCAGTCGATGATGAATCGAGGCAGCTCGCAGATTGGGTCAATCAACGGGTCTTGTGGGCCTCGGTACACCGAGTCGTAGAACATTATGCTGTTTACCGGGTCTTGCAACGCTGCCATCGGCACAACTGGGTCTTGATCCCACAGTCCGGGCGGCACCGATGGGTCTTGGAACAGCGCGAAGTTGTATGCGTATGAGGCAAAGCGGAAGTTACCTGCAGGCTGCATGTTCAACCTGTCCAAAATTTCCGCCCAGTCGATTCCAGGACGATTTGAGGGGCAGACGAGAATATCGATGTTTTTCATATACGGCATCACAGCATCAAACACGGTGAATATGCGGTGTCTTACTTCGTTGCTGGGTATGACTATAGGGCTGTCAAGGCTGTAGATGCTCTGGGGAAATGTGTCATCGTAGTCCTGCACATACTTCAAGGTAGCCAAAGCGAACTGACGCAGGTTGCTTAGGCAGCCCGTCTTGCGTGCGCTCTCTCGCGCCTGAGCGAACACAGGGAACAGAATTGCCGCCAAAATCGCGATGATGGCTATGACCACCAGTAGTTCAATCAGCGTGAAGCCTGTGTGACCGCGACGCATTGTGTGTCTCACCTCACGCGATAAGGATACTGACTCGGCGATTAAGATTCGGTTATAGGATGTGGATTGGAAAACGGGTATACTTTGCCCATCTTTGAGAAAGGCTGTTGCCTCTCAGCTACTCACAGTGTGAGTGGGGAGTGCGCAACGGAGGAGGTAATTCGTATGCGCTTCAGGGGTTTCACACTGATTGAGCTGTTAGTGGTCGTTGCAATTATCGCGATTCTGGCAGCGATTCTGTTCCCTGTGTTCGCCCAGGCGCGCGAATCGGCACGCCAGACAGTGTGCATGAGCAACATGAAGCAGATCGGAGCGGCGATGCGCCTGTACATCAGCGACTACGCCGAAACTTGGTTCCCGACCTACACGCGCGAACGCTCGCCCGACAACCCTAATCCGTATCGTCCGTGGCTGGGCTACGATACGCGCAACGCCGCTCCAATCGGTTGTACCTACGGCGATATGACACGCCCTGCACGCTTTCCTGTGCGCACTGGGCTGGTTGACCCCTACCTCAAAAGTCAGGAAGTCAAACGCTGCCCCAGTATGCCCCCAGAATGGCAACTGGCATACGCGGTGAACTCGTTTCGGGGCAACTACTACTCGCCGTACCATGCACGCAACCCGCGCGCCGTCGACAGCGAATACAGCCCAGCTGCCAAGCGGATGGATAGTAGCACCTGCCTTGTGACGCCTGCCCACGACGCGGAAGTGGAGGAGCCCGCACGCACGCTGATTATGTGGGAACACGGCTTCCGCGTTCCGATGTGCAACTGGCTACAGCAGGCAGACTGGCCTGAGCGCGGTCGTGAGTGGGCCCAGGGTCCACCGCGTTTGCGACAGTACATTGACCACTTCAACTTCCTGCATCGGGACGGCGCAACCACGCTCTGGGCTGACGGACACACCAAGCCAGTCTGGTATGACCAGTTGCGGCGCCCGATGTTCTCGGCGCAGAAAAAGATTTACGAGTAGCGGCGCATCGGTTAGCAGGATTCCCCTGCCATCGGCGAGGTATACTCCCCCGCCGATGCGCTTGGGTACGCATCGGGTCAACGCGCGAGGGCATCTGGAAATCGGCGGGTGCGACGCCTTGGAACTGGCGGAGCAGTTCGGCACACCGCTGTATGTGTTGGACGAGGAGACGCTGCGCGACCGCTGCCAAGCCTATCGCGCGGCGTTTGAGCGTCTCAAGCCTGACACGCAGATTGTGTACGCCGCAAAAGCCGCGCTGAACCGCGCAATCTGCCAGATTGTCGCCGAGGAAGGACTGGGGCTCGATGTCGCATCAGGCGGCGAGCTATATACTGCCTTGCAAGCGGGCTTTCCGCGCGAGCGAATCTACTTGCACGGCGTATATAAAACCGACGCGGAACTGGAGATGGCGCTGCGCGCAGGCGTGGGCGCGATTGTGATTGACAACTTCGAGGAGATTGAACGACTGCGAGCGCTTGCAGGATTGAAACCCTCCCTGCTGCCTGGGTCGCACTCAATTCCTGTGATGCTGCGTATCGCCCCAGAAGTGGATGCCGACACGCATCCGCTGATACGCACAGGTCAACGCGACAGCAAGTTTGGCTTCCATTTGCAAAACGGCGACGCCTACCGCGCCACAGAGCGCGTTCTTCGCGAGGCACGGTTTCGCCTGTTGGGATTCCACTGCCATATCGGTTCGCAGATTAGCGACCTCGCAGCTTTTGCAGCGGCGGCACAGGCGATGGTGGAGTTTGCGAGCGCTGTGCGCCAACGCTACGGGTACCTCGCACCGCTTCTCAACCTCGGAGGCGGGCTTGCCGTGCGCTACATGCCCGATGAGCAGCTGCCCTCTGTGGAGATGTATGCTGAGGTTGTGGTCAACGCCTTGCGTGCTGCGTGTCAGCAAAAGGGCTATCCTGAGCCTGCGTTAGGCGTGGAACCCGGACGCTCGCTGATTGCCGAGGCAGGTGTCACTCTCTATCGCGTGGGCGCGGTGAAGCACATTCCACACGAGCATTCGAACCTGCCGCGTGAGTATCTAATAGTAGACGGTGGTATCTCGGACAATCCACGCCCGCAGATGTACGGCGCACAATACACCGCTGTGCATGTTAGCCGCGCTGCCGAACCGCATACTCGCCCGTACCGATTAGTAGGTAAGCATTGCGAGACCGACCCGATTATCGACTGCGCTTTGCTACCCGAAACCCACGCAGGCGATGTGCTTGCCGTCCTCACCACAGGCGCGTATGCATACTCAATGAGCAGTCAGTACAATCGCTATCCGCGTCCTGCGATGGTCGCTGTGCGAGGTGGTGTCGCCCGCCTCATCGTGAGACGCGAAACCTATGAAGACATCGTACGGATGGATTGCTGACCCGTGGCTTGGGGCAAATCCATGCACGCGGGGGTATAATCGTGCCGTTATGAGCGTGCAACGCCTTTCGCGGCGGGAGTTCCTACAACAAACAGCGGCGACTACCGCACTCGCTGCACTGGCTCCCCACGCGCTGGCTATACCAACCAACAGGAGGGTATCCGCTATGGCTGAGATTCAGGTTGTGGAATATGTAGCGAAGCCCCTGCCAGAGAAGGTGTTCCAGACCGAGAAATTCGGCATCTCCCGCAAGACCCACGAGGAACACTATAAACTCTACCAGGGGTATGTGAACAAGACGAACGAGATTCGCCGCGCGCTGGCGCAGCTGACCTCCGACGACTTCAGCAAGGGCAACCAGACCTACAGCCTCATCCGCTCGCTCAAGGTCGACTACACCTTCGCCTTAGGCGGTGTCAAAAATCATGAGCTGTACTTCGAGAACATGGGTGGCGGCGGTACAGAGCCAAGCAGCGAGCTGCGTGCTGCGCTTGTGAAAGCCTTCGGCTCGTTTGAGCGCTGGGCGGAGGACTTCAAGGCGACGGGTATGGGCGGACGCGGCTGGGTCTGGCTGGCGTATGACCATGACGAGGGCGTTGTGTTCAACTACATCGGCGATGCACAGAACACTTTCCCGATGTGGCACAACACGGTGTTATTGGCGATGGATGTCTACGAGCACGCCTACTACTTAGACTTCCAGACGGCGCGCGCTCGCTACATCGACGCCTTTCTTCAGGCAGTCGATTGGAATGTCGTCAGCGCCCGCTACGAAGCGGCACTCCGCATGAGAACCGGTCGCTAATCCCATCGCTTGGTGCGACGACTTGCCTGTCGTCGCACCTGAACCCCCTAAAATCCGAGTGGCAGCCCGCCACCAAGACTGCGGATGAGTTCTGTGCCCTGTGCGCCGATTGCGAAGTGCTTGCGAATACCGTACTGTTCGCACACGCGACTCAGCTCTTCATCCGCACGGGCAAATCGGGCGTCCAAATCGCTCTGTGCAGAACCCAACAGCCCTGTCAGTGTGCTGAGATCGTTCTCCACGAGGCTTTTCTCTATCTGCGTGATCGTGGTAATGTACTGGCTCAGCCCCGCGTAGTAGGCGTCTGCCAGAGTTCGGCACTCAGGTGGCGGCGGCACGCTTTGGAAGAACTGGAGCAGCTGCGCCCATTCACGCTGGCGCTGCTGATAGCTCTGGCGAAGTTTTTCGCGCTCGCGTTCGTAGTCTACCTCGGCTTTGTCCAGGTCGCCCTGCGCAACACCACTCATCGCCGCTGCGCGAGCAACCATCGCCTGCACCAGCATGCTCATCACTGGCGCGATGTTGCGCTCCATCTGGCGACGCCGCTCTTCTGTTTTGCGCAAGTGCTCAAGCCAGTCCACAATGTGCTTGGGTGGTGGCTTTGGCGTGTCGGTCTCCACCACGCTGGGAGCTTCCACTTTGGGTGTCTGCGCTTGCACGACACTGGGCGCCTCGACTTTAGGTGGCTGCGCCTCCAGCACACTGGGCGCTTCGGGCTTGCGCACATTCGCTCGTGTGAGCAAACCTGACTGCGCACCAATCACGAATGCTATCGCTATTAGCAGCAGAATGCCCACACCTATTCCCCACCACTTTGCATTAGAACGACTGGGCGAGGCTTGTGTCGAGGAGACTGTATTCGCCTGAGATGTTGTGGAGCTTACGGGACGCCCACACCCCATGCAGAAGTTCGCGTTCTCAGGCACAGTGGCACCACAATAAACACATTTCATTCCGAGCCTCCGACAGGTCAGACTGAAGAAGTATACCCTGAACTCTGCGAGTGCTATACGCACCTCTCAGAGGCAGGGCTGCAAAAATACTCCCGCCTCCAAGCTCAATAAGGCAGACGGAAGCCAAGTCCTTGACAGTCGCTGCAGAAGGAGAGTTGATAGCAGTCTCAGTTGTTCGGCAGGATAGTCACTCTGCGTGCGTAGTCATTACCCTCTTCATCGCGCGTGCGGTGAATTGTGGCGCGGACAGGTGGCTTAATCTGCTCCACTTTGATAGTTTTGCCCTTGAAGGTGAACTCGGTTTTCTCGTCGTAGCGTATCTCACGCAAGTCGCCAGCTCGCGTGAGTACCTTCATAATCTTTTTCTGACGGTCGATACTCTGAATAGTGCCCTGAATCGAGGGCAAGGCACGCTCGCGCCCTATCTGCGCGTCCTTTTCAGTGTTGCTTACCGAGAGCAGCATGGTGTCCAGGTTGGACAGTAAGCGTGGTGCGAAGTACAGTGTCTCGCCAATCGCGAAATCTTCAATTGTAGCGGGTTTGCCATCGCGCTCGAAGCGAGTTTTCGGCGTAAACTTGTAAGCAAAGCGCGTTTTGTCAGGTAGTTCAATAATCAGGTAGTTGTTCTCTACCGCCTGCAGCGTGCCTTTCACTATACCGCGTCGCACTTTGTCCAGCCATTTCCAGGTATCAGGGTCTGCCATCTCGCGCACGACAGGGCGCACCTGAGTTCCAACACTCACACGCGCCATCACTTGCTTGCCTTCCATTTGGCGGAACTGTTCAACGTCGACAGGTTGCTTGTTTATCCACAAGCGAGGCTTCTTGTGAAGCGTTGCATTCATGTCGGGCTTACCTGTGCGCTTGAGGATGATTGAATTGCCCTCAGGGTCAAACTTGGTCAAGGTCGCCAGGAAAATCTCCGTTTCTGCAAGCGCGCTTGCCAGCACAGCGCAGAGCAGAAGACATGACACGGTACGCATCGTTTTTCACCTCGCGGATAAGGCGGTTCAACAAAACCACGAGTCTTCCTACCGAATCTCCGAGGTGCGAGAGGATTTTGCGCCGCGAGCCGTGTGGTTCTGGCAGGAATTGGTTTTCAGACACCGAAACATCCTTCTCGTGCAACGACACGGGTGGACTTTGGCAGTTGTTAACCAGAAGGGCGGTGTTGGCAAAACGACCACTGCCATCAACTTGGCGGCAGGGCTTGCCCTCGAAGGAGAGCTGACACTGTTGGTTGACGCTGACCCGCAAGCGAATGCCACAAGTGGTTTAGGAATAGATCCGAGAGGACAGCCTGAGAATCTATTCACCCTTATCCAAGCCTTGCTAACCACTCAGGACACCCTCACGGGAGATCGAATGACCTTCAGCACTGCTCGCCCTAACCTCCACCTGATTCCTGCCAGCATAGATTTAGTGGGCGCCGATGTTTTGCTTGCCTCGCAAATCGCACGCGAAACCATCTTGCAGAGACTCCTCGCCCCACTTAGGGACAGGTATACGTGGATTGTGATTGATACCCCGCCCTCACTGGGAATCTTGACGATAAACGCCCTTACTGCTGCAGACGGGCTGATTGTACCTGTTCAGTGCGAATACTATGCTCTTGAGGGTCTGTCTCACCTGCTGCAGACAGTCGACCTTGTTCGGCGACATCTTAACCCGCAGCTCGAGATATGGAAGGTGGTGCTGACGATGCACGATTCGCGCACACGCCTCTCCGAGCAAGTGGAGCACGAGGTGCGT
Source organism: Fimbriimonadales bacterium (assembly GCA_025060055.1). Taxonomy (GTDB): domain Bacteria; phylum Armatimonadota; class Fimbriimonadia; order Fimbriimonadales; family GBS-DC; genus GBS-DC. Next base: position 14,221 of record JANXCK010000204.1, read on the forward strand.
AAGTTTTTTGGAGCGAAGGTGGCACAGTCGGTCATTCCGCGCAATATACGCGTTAGCGAGTCGCCCAGCTTTGGGCAGCCTGTTATTGAATACGCTCCGCTCTCGCGGGGCGCTCAGGCGTATTCAGCACTGGTGAAGGAGGTGAAACAGCATGCCGCGTCCTGCGTTGGGTAGAGGTCTGGGCGCACTTATCGGGCAAAACGAACTTTCGGAGTCGCTCATACGCGAAATTCCGATTGAGCAGATTCGTCCCAACCCTTACCAGCCTCGCCAACGGTTCAGCGAGGAGTCATTGGTGGAGTTAGCAGCTTCCATCAGGGAGTTGGGCGTACTCCAACCGATCATCGTGCGTCAAGAGAGCGAAGGGAGTTATGTGCTAATCGCAGGAGAGCGTCGTCTCCGTGCTGCTCGCATAGCAGGGTTGGCAACTATACCTGCAATCGTGCGCTCGCCTTCTGAGCAACAAATGCTTGAAATGGCGCTGGTGGAGAATGTGCAACGCGAGGATATTAACCCCGTCGACGCTGCGCTCGCCTATAAGCGCCTCATCGAGGAGTTCGGGCTGACTCAAGAGCAGGTCGCGCAACGAGTTGGGAAAAGCGTTCCTGCCATATCCAACACGATGCGCCTGCTGCAGTTGCCAGAGTACATTCTCAAAAGTATGCGAGAAGGCGTGATTAGCGAGGGGCACGGGCGGGCTTTGCTTATGGTGAAAGACCCGACCTTGCAGCGTCAGTTGTGGAGCGACATCGTATCAGAAGGGTTGAGCGTGCGCGCGGCTGAATTGCGCGCCCGCGAGCTGCGCCCTTTGAACCCGACTCCTCAAAACGCACCCTCGTCAGCGCCGCAACCCTCTCCAGCGCCCCCAGAGCTAAAGGCGTTGGAGCATAATCTCAGCGCTTACTTGGGAACGCGAGTGCAGGTGGTGCAGTGGGGCGGTGGAGGCGGCAGGATTGTCATTGAGTTCTACTCTGAGGAAGAGTTGGGGCGCATCTTGGAAGTGATTGCGCCACACGGGCTGTAAGTTTTCATGTGAAAACCCCCAAGACTGCAAGAACAGGAGGTATGCTATGGAACGCTCTGAGAGACTACTGAGCCGTGAGCAATCGGTGCTGCTCATCGTCGACCTACAAGACACTTTCCTCAGGCCAGTGAAAGTCAGGGAGCAGATTGTCGCAAACATACAAGCACTTGCGGAGATTGCTCAGCGGATGGAAATTCCAGCGATTGCAACTACCCAGAACGCGGAGAAGTTGGGTTCACTCAGTCATGCATTAGGCACTGTGCTGGGAGACGCGCCTGTGATTGACAAACTTTGCTTCAGCTGCATGGCGTCCGAAGAGTTCGTGAAAACACTGCAGTCAACAGGGCGCACTCAGGTCGTGCTGACGGGAGTGGAGGCACACATCTGCGTTATGCAGACAGCTTTAGACCTGCTCAAGGCAGGGTATGGTGTCCATGTGCCATACGACGCAGTCGCGAGCCGTCAAAAACGCGATTGGAAGTATGCTTTGTTGCGCCTAGCTCATAGCGGCGTAGTTGTGACATCACTGGAGTCGGTCATATATGAGTGGCTCTATGAGGCGGGCACTGAGAGTTTCCGCCAAGTGCTCCCCCTACTCAAGGCGCGCGAGCAGCTGAAGCAAGAGCAGGAAGAGGACTCAGAAGACGAAGAGGAGGCTGGATTGGAAGTCCACGAGAGCGAGTAGCGCGCTTGCAGGGTAAGTCTCTTAACGGCAACTTAATGCCCCTAAAGGTACACTCAGCGCGATGCGACGAGTCTACGGGTGGCTGTTGGGTGGAGTATTTGGGCTAACGGTGGCTGCTCTGCATTTGCCCGCGCCGAGCATCCCAGCTCAAAGAACGGTGTCTTTGAAGCCCCGTGCCACTGTGACACATAAGTCTATTGACGAAATGAGCGGTATCGCTCGCAGTCGCACTTACGACGGGGTTTATTGGGTTCACAACGATAGCGGTGATCGGGCGCGTCTTTTCCCAATCCGTTTAGACGGCAGCGTGATTGTGCCGCCGTTTGTCTCGCGCCGTGACGCTTCCGAGCGAGCTGAGGACCCCTCATATGAAGGTATTCAGATAGAGGGTGCGGTCAACATCGACTGGGAAGATATCGCTATCGAGAACGACATCCTCTACATCGCTGACACAGGCAACAACGGGAATGCCCGACGCGATTTAGCCGTGTATGTTGTGAATGAACCGAACCCTACCGCAACGCTGCAGGCACATGCGCTCAAGCGCATTCCTATAGCCTACCCCGACCAGAAAACATTCCCAAGCGATAAGTGGCACTTTGACTGCGAGGCGGTTTTTGTGTTCAATCGGAAACTGTACTTTATCACGAAGCACCGCGCAGCAGGTCAACTCGGCACACCTGAAACGAGCGCGAACCTGTATCGGTTAGACTCAACGCACACCGATCGCGTGAATGTGCTTACGAAGGTTGACTCCCACGCTGACTTGGGCGGCTGGGTTACGGCGGCAGCCATGTCGCCAGATCAGCGTCGACTGGCAGTACTGTGCCAAGCACCGCAGCAGTGTGTCTGGTTGTTTGATCGCCCAGCGCGAGGTGACAAGTTCCTCTCTCAGGGCAAGGCGCAACGGATTTCCATCGAGAACGCCAAGCAGTGTGAGGCAATTGAGTGGATCGATAACCAACGCTTGGTCATCACGAACGAGCAGCGCGAGATTTTCATCGTAGAGATAGAGTAGACACCTCACAGGAAATCCCGCCTGTGTATCGAAATGCGTAGCTACCATGCGAGCACGCGCAATCCTTTGGGGTTTGGGGCTGTTCCTGTTGAACGGAATTGCTAACGCTGATAAACTAATCTTAAGGGACGGCACCGTTATCGAGAACTGCTACATTCGCGACGAAGGGGTGCGAATAATCGTCTGGGAGCGATTGGAAGATGTCGGCACAGAACGCTGGAAGGTCTATCCGCGTCGGATGGTTCAGGAGTTCCAAATCCAGCGCGACGCAATGTGGGATGCGAAGCCCAACCTGCCAGATTTGACAATCACGCACATAGAGCTGAACCCCAAACTGGCGGGACTGCATGGTCGTGTGAATTACGACCAGTACGGGCGACCCAGCCTCGGCGGCGGTTCGTTGCCCGAGCTCGGAGAACGCGCGTATATGGAGCCAGAGGAAGTCGTGAAAGGATTGAAATTCAACTACACTCCTGGCGAAACAATCACTATGACAGCGCATGTGAAAAATGTCGGCTTCGCCGACGCTGCGCCGTTTGAGTATGTATGGTTAATTGATGGCAAAGAGGTTGCGCGGGGGCGCGTGACCAAGCGTCTCAAACCGCAGGAACGAATCGGTTTGCAGACGCGCTGGCAATGGCAGGATGGATTCCACCATGTCTCCTTCCGCATCCTGACCAATCAGCGGGAGATTGCCACCATCAACAACCAGATAACCGATCCGCTGTGGGGCTTTGCCTTTTTCTACATCGTGCATCCTGAACGCGTGCGGGTATGGAACACCTTCCGAAATGCCTACGGTACCTTCGCGTGGGAGGACTACTATCGCTGGCACTTGGAAATCATGAATCTGCTGTTCGAGCAGAGCATCTACCCCTCCGCACCGAACGGCATCAAGGCGCGTGTGCGTTTAGACCGCATCATTTACGCTGAAGATGTGGATGCTGCGATTCGCAATCGGTTCTCGGCAGATGGGATTGCCTACGACCAAGGCGGCTGGATTTTTGTCAACGAGGAGGATCGCACCCGCAGCTGGAAAGCACCCGAGCCACACTGGCGTAATAACACCGAATGGTCGCTACCCCACGAACTGGGACATCAGTTAGGTCTCACCGATTTGTATGTGTTGGACTATCATGGGCACGAAAATCACCGAATGCCCGATAACGGCGACCTAATTACCCACTACTATCGTGACTACAAGACGATGATGCACTGGCATGGTCCCCACCTGTGGTCAGAGGTGTGCGCGGGGTACTTGAACCAGACGTGGAACAAGCCCCGCGGACATTTTGGCGACTACTACTTTGCACTACCCGCAGAGAACTTTCTGCAGATTGTAGATGTCAACGGCGCACCTGTGCCCGACGCGAAGGTAGAGATTTTCCAACGCGGCGTGATAGTTGACAAAAGCGCACCCCCACAACAGCAAGCGGGGGTCACCTTCTATGCGGTAGTAGAGGACGGCAACTTCGGACACCCTGTCTCTAGCGATCCTGTGATTGTGGGCACAACGGATGCGCAGGGACTGCTCCGCCTGCCGAACCGTCCTGTCAAAGAGGTGCGCACGCTCAACGGCTACCATCGCCGACCGAACCCTTTTGGCAACCTCAACGTTGTGGGGCAGCGCGGACTGCTCCTCGTGCGTGTGACCAAGCACGAACGCCCCTGCTACTACTGGTTAGAGATCACCGATTTCCTGATTGCCTATCTACGCGGTCATAGAGAGCGGTACACTATCACGTTGCGCACGCCTTACGGCTCACCTGACTCGCCCCCTGCGCCGCGCAATCTCCGAGTGGAGAGGATTGACGAGCATCAGGTTCGCCTCAGCTGCGATGCCCCAGAGATCACACGCGATCAGCACTACCATGATATCGTCGTTGCGTATCGTGTCTATCGGCGCGTCTCCAGCGACGGGTTGAACGACCGACCTTGGTTCCCTGTGGCGACGGTATCGCCCGACACACGCAGCGTGCTGGTCGACCTGCGCCAACACTATCATCAAGACCTCTACTGGTTCTCTAATGCAAACCGACTCGCCGTCTCGACTGTCGGCACAGGCGGGCGAGAAAGCGAGCTTGTAGAGATTGTCCTGAAGTAGGCGTACTACCCAATCTCTGTGAAGAACCAGTTCACAAAATCGTCGTTCACACTGGAAAGTGGCAGCTCGCCTACGAAGTGCGTGTAGTCGATATGCTGGCGTACAATCGCCTCTATGAGCTCGCGCACTCCCGCCTTCGCTTTTACAATCAGTACGGTTTCCGATTCCTGCTGAATCTCGCCGTTCCACAAGTAAGCGCAGGTAATGGGGAAC
>JANXCK010000208.1 GCA_025060055.1 Fimbriimonadales bacterium
CGCCAGCGCGTGCGCGATGATGTATCCAACTCGCCAGGCAAGCGCCAAACGCCGATGGATTTTGGGTTCTTCACGCCCTCAGTGGCACGGCAGTTCGATGTGAAGTTTTTGCGCGAGGAGCGCGAAAACGGCGTGCTTTACCTGGTTTACGAGCTGCAGTGGAACTACGGCGATGACGACGCACGACATATTGTGTGGATGGATCCTGAGAAACGCTACTCGGTGCGGCGCGTATGGTTCAGCCGCACCGGACGCTACCGCGCCCGCTTCGAATACAAAGAACCCGTGCAAGCGGCGCCTGGTATCTGGATTCCCAGCAAGGTGGAAGTGTACAACGTCGATCAGCGCTTTGGCGGGCGCACAGTAAACAGCAATATTCGGGTCAATCAAGGCTTAGATGACGAACTCTTCCGTATCTGAACCGTTCGAAGCAGTAGCTCCGTACTACGACCTGCTGATGCGGAGCATCCCCTACCTGTGGTGGATGCACTATGTGGAGACGCTGCTGGACTACTTCGACCGCACCGCGCACAAGGTGCTGGATTTGTGCTGTGGCACAGGCAACCTCAGCGAGCTGCTGGCGGCGAGCGGCTATGAGGTGGTGGGGGTTGACCGCTCTGCTGCCATGATTGAGCAGGCACGGCGCAAAACGGAGGCGAGTCAGTCGGGCGTGCGCTACTATGTGCAGGACGCCGCCGAGCTGGAGTTGAACGAGACCTTCGACCTCATCGTGAGCCTGTTTGACAGTTTGAACAACATCACCGAGCCGAGCCGCTTTGCCGAGGCGATGCGCCGCGCGTACTGCCATTTGAACCCCGAAGGCGTGTTCATCTTCGACTTGAACACGGAGTATGCCTTCATCCGCAAGCTGTTCGACCAGACCCAGCTGGACGCGCGTGCGCCGTTGCGCTACCGCTGGCGCAGCCAGTACGACAAAGCAACCCGCCTCTGCACGGTGCAGATGGAGTTTTGGGCGCACGAGGGCAACTTGGAGCGCTACTTCACGGAGACCCACATCCAGCGTGCCTACTCAGAGCAGGAGGTACGCGCAATGCTCCACGCGGCAGGGTTCGCGGAGGTACATGCATTCGATGCGTATACGCTGCACCCACCTGAGCGACGCAGCGATCGCGTGTTTTATGTTGCGCTGCGCCTGCGAGCGGCGGGGGCACGCTGAGGCTGCGGGGGCGCCTCGGGGTGATACGGCACGGGCACATACTCCACGCCTGAACTGCGCTGCGCTGGCTGCGGGTAGAGCGCCATCAGTTGGTGGATTTCGTGCGGAAGGTCAGTGCGCACATTCACGCCCATCGCTTGTAGCATGCTCGCAGAGATGGGATAGTCGTGGGTGTAGTAGCCCTGCGTGAGCTGGTCGGCTAACGCACTGGCACGCGCCTCGTCCATGCCGTTGGACATCAGCACCTCTTTCACCAGCGCGAACGCCTGCTGCAGCGCCTTGCGCGACACATCCGCCAAAATCAGCGTCTGGTCATCGACTTCGCTGAGGGGCTTTTGCTCCACCACCTTCAGAATCGACGCTGCAGGGTACTGCCCGACCTGTGGGTCGACGGGTCCCAGCACGGCGTGCCGATCCATCACGATTTCGTCGGCAGCGAGGGCAATTAGCGTGCCGCCCGACATCGCGTAGTGGGGCACGAATGCCGTCACCTTCGCCTTGTGGTCGCAGAGCGCACAGGCAATCTGCTGGCTCGCCAACACCAGCCCGCCCGGCGTGTGCAAAACAATGTCAATCGGCATATCGGGCGGGGTCATACGGATGGCACGCAGCACTTCTTCCGAATCTTCGATGCTGATGAACCGAAACAGAGGGATACCAAACAGCGCAAGCGACTCTTGGCGGTGGATAATCACGATCACGCGGCTACCGCGCTTTTTCTCAATCTGGCGAATCAGGCTGAGCCGCGCCGATTCGAGCAGGCGTTGCCGAATCATCGGCATAATCGCCAAAAAGATAAAAACAATCCAGAACAGTTGCGACAAGAGTGCGCTCACGGGACTGGGTTCCATCGATTTGGAGTATACCTTCCCACCTACTGTGCGACTTCGTACACACCGATGTGTCGGAACCGCTGATAGCGCTGCTCGCGCAGGGCGTCGGGTTCCAAGCGGCTGAGTTCGTCCAGTTGTTGCAGCACGGCGGAGCGCACGCTGAGCGCGGTGGTTTGCGGGTCGCGGTGTGCCGCGCCCAGCGGTTCGGGAATCACCAAGTCAATCAGCCCCAGCTGCAACGCACTGTCGGCAGTAAGCTGGAGCGCGTCAGCAGCTTGAGGGGCTTTGTTCGGGTCGCGGTACAGAATCGCCGCGCAACCCTCAGGGGGAATGACCGAGTAGATCGCGTGTTCCAGCATCAGCACGCGATTGGCAGCGGCTAAGGCGATTGCACCGCCGCTGCCTCCCTCACCGAGAATCACCGCAACGGTGGGCACGGTGAGTTCGAACATCGTGAGCATCGATTGCGCAATCGATTCGCTGATGCCACGCGCCTCCGACTCGACGCCCGGATCGGCAGCGGGGGTGTCCACGAGGGTGAGTACGGGCAGGCGGAACTTTTCTGCGAGGCGGAACAGGCGCATTGCCTTGCGGTAGCCTTCGGGCTTCGCCATGCCGAAGTTGCGTTTCTGGCGTTCTTTCAGGTCGCGTCCCTTCTGCTGTCCCACAATCACCAGTTTGTATCCGCCCAGTTTCGCCAGTCCACCGACAATCGCGGGGTCGTTGAAGCCGAGGCGGTCGCCATGCAGCTCTAAGAACTGTTCGCACATCAAGCGGATGTAGTCCAGTGCGTAGGGGCGTTTCGGGTGGCGTGCCAGCAGTACCTTGTCCCACGGACGCAGGTGGGCGAAGATTTGCTTGAGTAGCCGTTCGCGCTGCGCTTCCAACTCGGCGATTTCGCGCGAGCGGTCTAAGCCCTTCTCGGCAGCGAGCTGACGCAGCTCGGCTATTGCGCTCTCCAGTTCGTTGATGGGCTTCTCAAAGTCGAAAATCGTCATCATCGCGTGCGCGCCTCCACAGGGAGCAACATCTCCAGAAGATAGGCAAGCGTGGGGCGGATTTGCCGTCGCGGGACGATGAGGTCAATCATCCCGTGTTCGTGCTGGAACTCGGCGGTTTGGAAGTTGGCAGGTGGCTTGCCGGGGCTGGCTTGCGCGGCGACGCGCTGCCCCGCGAAGCCCACTAACGCGCTCGGCTCCGCGAGAATCACATCCGCCAGCGAGGCAAAGCTCGCCAGCACGCCTGCCATCGTCGGGTCAGTGAACACGGCAAGGTACGGCATCCCCGCGCGGTGCAGTCGGCTGACGGCGGCGGTGGTTTTTGCCATCTGCATCAGCGAGATGAGACCCTCCTGCATCCGCGCTCCGCCCGACGCGCAGAACAGAATCACGGGCAACCTGCGTTCAGCGCCGCGTTCGAAGCACCGCGCGACCTTCTCGCCCACAACCGACCCCATACTGCCGCCCATGAAACCGAAGTCCATCGCGCCAATCACGATTTCGTAGCCGCTCAGTGCAGCAACGCCCGTGATGATTGCTTCGGTCTCGCCCGACGCTGCCGCGCCCTTGCGCAGTTTGTCAGCGTATTCAGGGAAGCTTAGTGGGTCGGCAGGGCGTAAATCAGCGTCGGTTTCCTCAAAGCTGTTTGGGTCTACAGTGAGCAGAATACGCTCGCGAGCACGCAAACGATGGTGATGCCCGCAGTGGGAGCATACGCGCATGGCACGCTCAAAGTCAGGACGGAAAAGGATTTTCTTGCACTTTGCGCACTGCACCCACTGTTCAGAATTCGCCTGCGCCGCACCTCGCCGTTGCATGCGCCCTCCCTCTGCGTCGCGTGGACAGTCTTGTCCAAGCAGAGCGCACGGACGGGACTGTCCGTGCTACGAAACTGGTGCCGGAGGTGGGACTCGAACCCACACCTGAGTCGCCCCAGACCGATTTTTGAGACCGGCGCGTCTACCCATTCCGCCACTCCGGCGTGGACTTGAATTATACCCCACAGCACGACGATTTGCAGGGGGCATCTGTGTGGTTTAGTCTACTGCGCCCAGCGCTGTGCTATCTGAGCGTCGCCTGTAAGAAACGGATAGGGTATACCGTTTCCCATGAGACTATTCGCTCCAATTCGATGGCTCCGCAAGGTATCGCTGCTTGCACTCGCGCTGGGCATTGCCGCCTGCGCCAGCAGTCAGAAGCTCAGCGAGGCGCAGCGACAGGAGGTGTTCCAGTTCGTATGGGAAGAGGTCAAGCGCTCGCACTATGACCCAAAGCTCGGTGGCGTGGACTGGGACGCAGTGCGGGCGCAGTATGAGCCGAAAGCACGCGAGGCAGCGACGGACGACGAGTTTTATCGTGTGCTGAACCAAATGCTGGGCGAGTTGAAGCAGTCGCACTTGGGCGTGATCCCACCAGGCGCGTTTGTGGCGCAGGAGGAAGCGCGCACACGGCTTGCCGACGGGGAGACGGGATTGAGCGTGCAGCTGGTGGAGGGGCGTCCTGTGATTGTGCGCGTGCGCGCTGGCTCCCCCGCCGCACGACTGGGGGTGCCACCTGGCGCGGAGCTGCTGCAGATTGACGACCTTGAGACCGAGCAGCTGCTGCAGCGCATTCGCGAGCGCAAGTTGCCTCCTGTTGAGGAGCGGTTCGAGGCGTACTTGGCGTTTCGCGCCTACTTAGGTGGGCGAGCGGGCAGCGAGGTGCGCATCCGCTACCGCGACCTGAACGGGAGAGAGCATGCCATCACGCTCAAGCGCGAGGCTGCGCGCGGCGAGCGTGTGCGCATCGGTTTCATCCCCGAAATCCCTGTGCAGTTCGAAAGCCGCATCTTGCCTGGCAACATCGGTTATATCGCCTTCAACGCCTTCTTGCCACCTGTGATGCGCGAGCTGTCCCAGCGCATGCGCGAGTTAGCGGGCACGGACGGTTTGATTATCGACTTGCGCGAGAACATCGGGGGTATCGGGCTGATGGCGGGTGGGGTGATGGGGTATTTCGTGTCGCGTGAGACATCGCTGGGTGTGATGCGCTTGCGCGACGGCACTTTCGGGATCGTGGCGTATCCGCAAACGCCACAGTACCGCAAGCCTGTGGTGGTGCTGGTGGACGAGTTCTCCGTCAGCACTGCCGAGATTTTCGCAGCGGGGATGCAAGAAGCCAAACGCGCCACCATTCTCGGACGCCCGACGCCAGGTAAGGCGTTGCCCTCTAAGGTTGTGAAACTGCCGTATGGCGGGTATTTGCAGTGCGTTATCGCGGATTTCGAGACGGCGCGTAAGAATCGGCTCGAGGGCGCTGGCGTGAAGCCTGATATTGAAGTGGAACTTACACGCGCAGCGTTCCAAGAGGCCGCCGATCCCGTGCTACAGCGGGCGGTAGCGCTTTTGACGCGCCAAGAGAACCGTTGAGCAGGAAGGCGGGCGTGTTCGCGCGAAATTAGCCGATGTGCGCTGGGGATGGGTGTTGGTGTTGACACTGCTGGGGAGCGTGCAGGGCGCGCCCCAGACAGTGCTTCGCGTGCGCCCACTGCTCGACGATGAGGCGATGCTGTATCGCACACCGTTGATGGTCGACATCGAACGGCGTGGCAGCCCCACACGCGGGCAACTCATCGTGCGCGATCCGAGTATCGGGGCGTATGTCTATCCACTGGATCTGGCGGCGGGCACGCGCAAGCGCATCGCCGTCCGCATCTCGGCGACGACGCGCCCGTCGTTGCGAAGGTGGCAGCCCGTGCAGCAACTGGAGTGGCGCAGCGAGGACGGCGAGCGCATCGTTCACGAACTCCCTTTGCCGTTGCGCACGCACCTGCCTGTAGTGGTTGTTGGAAACTTCATCGGGGGGCTGGAGTCGTTGAACCAGCAGAAGGTCGCGTTTAACTCGGAAGAGAAATCGTGGCGCAACCGCGAGCTGCCGCTCAGGGTGTACTACCGTCGTCCGAGCGAATTGCCCGACACGCTGTCGCCCTTATTGGAACTGCCTGTGGTACTGCTGGTGGACGGCGCGGAGCTGCTGACCGAGGCGCAGTGGCGTGCGCTACAGCAGTGGCTGGTGGCAGGCGGGACGCTGATGGTCTCAGCAGGCTCGCTCGGACCAGCTGTTCGGCAGCTGCCGTTTGCGCAATGGTTGCCACCGTTGCAGTTCGCGTCGGGCGCGCCCAGCGTTGCGCAGATGCCACACGGGGCACCTGGATGGCACCCGCTTGCCTCGAGCGGAGTCGCGCGCCCTCTGTGGTATAGACGGCGCGTGGGAATGGGCAACCTGTACCTATTCTTAGGCGACTTGGGGCGAGCCGAGTGGCGGGCGCAGGCACGGCTTGCCTCTGTTTTGAAAACGGAACTTGCCCCTCGCGCTGGGTTTCCGACCGAGCGACTGATTAGCCGCTGGCTCGACGCGCTTATGCAGGGCATGCTGGAAAACACACGCTTGACCCAAATCGGGGTGGGCACAGCAGTGCTGGTTGGCTACCTTGTGCTGGTGGGAGCGTCGGTGATATATCTGCGGCGTCGGCGCAAGATAGCAAGCGTGTTTGTGCCCGTCGCCACGCTCGCAGCGCTGGCGTCGGCGGCGATACTCATCTTCCCACCGCGCCTGCATACGCTCGAACCGATGGTGTTCACGCGGCTCCTCTCGGAGACATCCACTGTGGAAGTTGGGTATTGCCAAGCAATGCTGGGAGTAGGACAGCACTCCATCAAGCTCCCAGAGGAAGCGGAGCTACTGGGGTTCATGGCTCAGCCAAGCGCGACGGTGCGCGTCATTTACGCAGAGAGTGCGCCCGAAGTAGCGATACAGTGCAGTGGATTGACGCGTGTGAGCCTGTGTTTTATACGCCCTGAGGACGGTGCGCCGCGCCTCGAAATCGAACCGCTTGCAGATGGACTGCGCCTTCGCAATCGCAGCTCGCACACGCTGTGGGGTGTGCAGATGCTGCAGCGAGCGTCGCCTGAGAGTGCGCCGCGCACACTTTGGCAAATGACACGCCTGAATGCAGGGCAAGCGGTGCAGGCAAAGGTCTCAATTGACCCAGACGCGTGGTATACCGTTGTGTACGCGACCTATAGGCGGCAGGGCGCTCCGAGCGTGCGGCTCAACGGCACACCTGTGTGGGAGGTGAACACGATATACGCTTTCGTGCCCTAACTGAATGGTGGGAGCGTGCCTTTACCGACAACATGGCGGTGTGGCTGCTGCGTCGCCTGATGATGGTAGAATGGCTGGTGAGCAGCAACACGCAGATACGCTTGCTGGAACAGCAGCGACGCGAGGCGCTGCGCGTGGGCGACGCTGAGCGAGCGCAGGAACTGGCGGGCGAAATCCTCCGACACATTCCGACGAGACCGCTCCATCAGCGTTTTTGGTATGCAGATGACCTGCGCCGTGCCGTGGTGATGTACGCGTTCTCGCTACTGACGCTGGTGTACTACTTCGCGGCAGGGGGTGGTGTGCTGGCTCCGTTGCAGGGCAATCACGCTCCGCTGCGGCTGTTGTTTGCGTTTGTGAACCTGTTGCCGCTGGCTTATACCTCGTTGCCCAACTTGTTGGCGCGTGAGTACGCGCAGGGCACATCGGTTTTTCTGCGTCTGACGCGCCTGAACGGCTGGGATTTGCTTTATGGCGCGTACACTGCCTACACGCTGGGGGGCGCGTTGCGCCTGTACCTGCTATGGGGTGTGCCCGTCCTTGTACCGCTGGCAACAGCGATTTACGGCTCGCTGGGAACCGCGCTGCTGTTCGTGGTGCGCGTTGGACTGTGCATCGCGGCTGTTGGCGTGCTGTGGCAGACCTTTTTAGGGCTATTCACCAGACCGCGTGCCGCGCTTTGGCATCAAGTGATGATGTATGTGATACTGATTCTGATCATGCTGGTGGCGATGTTTTCTGCCCCTTCCGCTGCTCAGGCTCTGGAGTCGTTTGGCGAGGCGCAGTGGTTCAACCAAGCTTCGGTTTGGGAGTGGACATTGCGTTCGACCTTTTGGGCGTCGCTGCTGTTTCTGCCGTTGGGCATGGTGTTGTGTGTGAGTATCACGCATCCAGCGTGGGGTACACTGCACGCGCTGGTGGCATTTGGAGCGACGGCACTGCTTGCGCCGCTTGCGGCGCGTCGGTTGCAACGGCTCCTGAACGCGCCTGAACCTGAACCAAAGGCACCCCAGGAGGGAGCATGGTGGTGATTTTGCAGAGCGCAGCCGAGATATTTCGGTTGGAGTATCGGCGGTTTGTGCGCACGCGCCGCTACTGGGCACTGACGCTCGCTGCGCTGCTGCTCAGCGCAACGCTGGCGCTCGTGCTAACGCTGCTTACCTACGGCGAACCGCGCACCGCTGTCGGACTGCTGGGCGTGTCATATATGGGGGCGTTCGTGTTGGGGTTGCTCGCTTTGCTGCCGATGATTGTGTCAGCGCCGCTGACGACACGGATGTTGTCAGACCGCTATAAGACGCGTATGTTGCCCGATTTGTACCTGACAGAGTTGCATCCGTTGGGCGTTGTGCTGGGGCGTGTTGGCGCGATTAGCGCACTAACAGGGTTATCACTGCTGATGCTGACGCCTGTGGCGCTGTGGTCATGCCTGGTGCTGGGGATTCCCGGATGGTTGTGGTTTGTGATGGCGCTGCTGGTGATGGGTGCGTACTTGTTGGCTACCACAAGCGATTCCCATGCGATGCGTGGCATACACGCGCCCGATGAGGCGCCGCTTGGGGACACTCGTGCCGCGATTCCGCAGGCGTTCACAGTACTGTTGGCTCTCGCTGCGATTGCGATGGGCTTTTTGGTGATGCTCTTCCCGGCAGGGCAATCGTTATTCACTTTGCCGCTGTGGGTGTTGGCGCCGCTGCTGATACCGCTGTGGCTGCTGCAGGTGTATCCTCAGCCCTCCACGGCGTGGCTGCTGGGGGCAATCGGCGTTGGCTTTCAGATAGGGTTCGCAGTATGGTTCGCAGTGGCAGCCGCGCAGTGGCGTGAATGGTGGTCAGACGCGGTGTATCGCGGGATGCGCTGGGGTGGCACGGCGCTCTGGCTTGTGTTCGTGGGCGTGCATACGAGCCTGCTGGCAGACGCCTTCGCGACAGACCTGCGCGCGACGGAGCGGCTGTTCCTGTTGCTGTTATGCCTGACGACGCTGCTGAATCTGGGCATCGCCTCGCTGGCGGGCTATTTCGCCTTAGCGCGTCAACCCAAACCCACGCGCTTCGCATTGCCCTACCCCCTAAGCGCGTTGGTATGGCAGTGGGCGTTGCAGTGGCTGTCGGCAGGCGTAATTTATGTGAGCCTCGGCGGGGCGTCGGGGCAGTGGATTGCTTTTGACAAATGGCTGCTGTGGTCGCTGTATGTGTGGATAGGGGGCGTTGTGCTACCGCAAGCGATGACGAGCGATGAGTGGGGCTACCTCGCACGGTGTCCTAATCCCCTACGAGGCGATTACCACTATGACTTCTTCATCAACACGCGGCGCACACGAGTTTATTATGAAACTCGTGGACAGCTGGTGGCGTACAGTGCCGTGAAGCTAACCGCTGGATTGGCAATTCTGTTTTTGGGAGCGGTTCTTGTGAACATCCTCAACAGCATGCTGTTTCGGCTGCCTGCGCTCACAGCGCTGGCAGGGTGGCTCCCACGAATCCACCCGTGGTGGGGTATCTGGTTCGAATGGCACGGTATGGATAGGGCGTGGGGCTACCTCGCGTACTCGCTGGCGTGGGTGGGGCTGCTCAGCGCGCTCCGAGTGCGCCGCGGCTGGCGTGCAGCAGCACACTTGGAGCAACAGTTCGCCGAGTGGCAACGCGCGAAAAACGAAAAGCAACCTGTGCTGTCGCATCCATCGGGCTGACCAAAAGCGGAACTTTTGCCGATAGACATGGTATCTTAAACGCGGGGGCTGAACGCCGTGGAGAACAGCAAGCAGGGCTACTGGCTATCGACCGACTCGTGGGACTTGCACCGCCGAGCCGAGAAGGATCGGCTGCGCCATAACGAGAAGGTCAAGGAAGTGATTCGGCAAAACCTTGGCGAGATTATCGGGCAGCAGGACATCATCACGGCGGAGGACGGCAAAATCATCAAAATCCCGATTCGGGGGCTGGAACTGCCCCACATCCGCTACGACCCGCACGGCAAAAAGGGCGTGGGACAAGGCGCCGGCGGCAGCCAGCCCGGCGATGTAATCGGACGCTCAGGGCAGCAAGGGCAGGGCGCCGGGAAGCAGGCAGGCACGGAACCAGGCATCGACTTCTACGAAGCCGAGTTCACTCTCGAAGAGCTGGTGCAGATGGTCTTCGAGGATTTGCACCTGCCCAACCTACGCGATAAAGGCACGAAGGACATCTTAGCTGACCAGATACGCTTCGACACCATCGCGCGGCGCGGTCCGCAGTCGAATCTCGACAAGAAGCGTACACTCATCAACGCGTGGAAGCGCAACGCTCTGGAAGGGCGTCCCAGCTGGGAGATTCGCGAGGAAGACAAGCGGTTCAAAAGCTGGGAAATCGTGCCTGAGAAGCAGCGCAACGCCGTCGTGATTGCGATGCGCGATGTATCGGGCAGTATGGGCGAGTTTGAGGCGTACATCGCGCGAAGTTTCTACTACTGGATGACACGCTTTTTGCGCACGAAGTACACCGCCACCGAGATTGTGTTTATCACCTGCCACACGGAAGCCAAAGAGGTGGACGAACACGCCTTCTTCGCCGCGGGCGACTCGGGTGGCACGCGCCTCTCGGCAGCCTACAAACTCGCTCTGGAAATCATCGAGAAGCGGTATAACCCGCGCGAGTGGAACATCTATCCGTTTATGTTCTCCGACGGCTACAACTGGGGCGACCACGAGGTGGTGGAGTATATGCGCAAGCTCGTGGAGTACTCGAATCTAATCGGGTACGGCGAGATTGCAAACGACCTGTGGGGCGGCTCAGGGGGGCTGGCGCCGCTGGGACAAGC
>JANXCK010000211.1 GCA_025060055.1 Fimbriimonadales bacterium
TGGCGCCCAGACCATTCAGGAGCTGCTGGAGCGGATGGTGGTGGACTTCGAGGGGCAAGAGTCGTCGCAGCACCGTTTTCTCAGTATGCGTGGCGCCTACAGCGCGTCGGAGTTCAACGAGCGCATGCTGTTCTTGCTGGACGGGCAACCGCTGAACGACCCGATTCTGGGCAACTTTCCCGCGATGAGCCTCAGCACGCACGATGTAGAGCGCGTGGAGATTGCCTTCGGTCCTGGTTCAGCAATGTACGGGCCGAACGCCTTTGCGGGCGTGGTGAACATCATCACGCAGCAAGGGGAGACAGGGCGTCCCTCCCTCTGGAACGGCTACGCGGGACGCGGAGGCTACAACGCCTCCTTGCGCTGGGTTTCGGAGCCGAACGCGCCCTACCGCCTCAGCGTCCAGAGTTCCTTCTGGCGCGATCCAGGCAGCGACCGCGTGCGCAACAACGATTCCATCGTGCGCACTGCGCGTGTTGCCCTTTCGCAAGGAACCCCTGAACGTGGTGGACAGTGGCGCATCAACTACCTTTACTCCGATTTAGATCGCGGACAGGTGGGCATGCGCTATCTCTCGCTGCCGACTCCCACCGACCGATGTACGTGGCGCACGCACTATTTTCAAGCCGAGTACACTCGTGAGTTCGGCAAGCTGAAGCAGACGAGTCGCCTGTACGGGCTGAACGGTGAGATCGTCATGAACAAGGTGCAGTCTGTCCCCCCGCTCAGAGGCGATGAACCGCGCACTCGCATGCCGTTCGCCCAGAGCATGCTCGCTGCCGAGACCTATTGGCAGTGGCAACTTCCTGCAGCCCAACTGCTGGCAGGCGCGGACTATCGCTCCATGCGCGTGAGCAGTCAAAACCACTTGGGGGGTAGCCACCGCGCGACCAACCTCGCCTTGTACGCCCAAGCCGAGTGGCAACTCGGGCGCTGGCGTCCGATTCTGGGCGCGCGTTTCGACGCCCATTCGCGCTACGGCGATCAGTTCAGCCCACGCGTAGGGTTCACCTACATCGCCGATGAGCAGCACCGTTTCCGCGCCTCGCTCGGTCGCGCGTTCCGCGCTCCCAGCTTTGTCGAAATGCACCTCCGCAACTTCTATGTGTGGATGCCGTGGGGACCAGTGCCCGTACCCCTTAGCATCGAGGGAAAACCCGACCTGCGCCCTGAAACCACTGTTAGTTTGGAGCTGGGCTACCGCTTGCTCCAACCGCGATGGCAACTCGATGTGTCCTACTTTGCCTTAGATATGGATGACATAGTCTCAGTATTCGTTGCAGACCCGAACCGTCCCAACCTGCGTCAATACAACAACATGTATCGCTTCCGCGTCTGGGGTTACACGGCGGACACGGTAGTCAAACTCTCACGCGAGTGGACGCTGAGCGCAAGCTACATGTATGTGCGCTACACGGGCGGCGTGGAAGAAGACTACAAACCCGCCCGCGACCGCGCCGTGATACGTTTGGCGTATTACCGAGAGCGCGGGCTGAGCGCACAGCTCGTGTTCAACTATCCCGCTGTCGGACAGGGCTTCTCCAATGCCTACGCGTGGAACACCTATCTGAACTTGGTCTATCGACACGATGAACGCAACCGTTGGAACCTGCGCATCGACAACTTGTTCAACATACGCACCGAGATGGCACGCTGGGTGCCTGGTGGGCGGCGAGCAGTATGGTTCAGTTATCAACGGGACTGGTAAGCAACGGTGCTACGGGCAGGAACGGTTCTGGGAGCCTGGGGAGTCGCATACGCGCTGCTGTCACAAGGCGTGGAGGTCGCCATCCTGCAGAGTGGAGAGGGCGGTTTCTACGCCGATGTGGTGCAACGGTTCCACAAAACCTTAGAGCAGCAGGGCTATGCGCTCCCGACCCTGACCTTCGTCCTCAAGGGTGACCGCACTGATCACGACCTGCCCCGACGGATTCTGGAACGCAAACCGAAAGTGATTCTCGCCGTGGGCACGGACGCCGCCCTTCGACTGAAAGAGTTTTACACCACGCTCCCTGCCGAACAGCGCATCCCTGTTGTGTTTACATTGGTGATGGACCCTGTGCAGCACGGGCTAATCCGAAGCGCGGAAGAAAGCGGGGAGCGGTTTGCGGGGGCAGCGCTCGCCCTCAATCCGCAAAAGCAGCTCCGTGCCCTGCACGATGTTGTGCCCACTGCCCAACGGATTGGGGTGATATACAACCCAAATGAGTTCGTCTCGCAAGGGTTTGTTAATCAGGCGCGTCGGGATGCGGAACGGCTTGGGATGTCGTTGGTGGAAGCGCACGCCGCGCAAGCTACCCAGTTCGAGTCGGCGCTGCAGCAGTTGCAGGGCAAAATCGATGCGTTCTGGGTCATCCCCGACGCAGCCTATCGCGATCCGCGTGCGTTCCAGTACGCGCTGGAGTTCAGCCGACGCCAGCGAATCCCCATCTTAGCCTACGCAGACCGCTTCGTGCGCGACGGTGCGCTGGTCGGTGCGGGCATCGACATCAGCGAACAGGGCGCGTTAGCCGCAGAGCAAGTCATCCGCATTCTGGAGGGCGAGCCACCAGAACGCTTGCCCCTGCTCACACCACGACGCGTGCTCATCTACTACAACCTTGCCGTCGCGCAAGAATTGAACATCAGCATTCCCGAAATGCTGATTAACTTAGCCGAGAAAACCTATCCTGAGAGCAAGCAGAAGCGCGAGAAGCAGGAGGCTGTACGGTGAGACGGCTCGGTTTGCGTGAACGGCTGCTGATATTCTATGCCCTGATGGCACTGGCGCCCGTGCTGCTGTCAGGCGGACTGCTGTACGCCTATCTGAATGTGCAAGTCTCCCACTCGGCAAGCCAGTTTCAGGAAGGGGTGCGTCAAGAGCTGGAGAGTTACCAGCGTGGCGTGCGCGAGGGCGTGGCGACCGTGCTGCGCGACTCCCAACGCGATGTGCGCCAGCGAGTACGCACGCAGCTCCAAGCGCATCATCGGCAGGCGCTGCAGCAGCAAACGAGCCTGCTGCGGGAGACTGTTGCGGAACTGCAATCGACCACGCGCGACGCGCTTCGGCAAACCGAGCGCGACACCTTGCAAAACCTCACTCAGACCTTGAACCGCGTAGAGCAGCGTGTCCAATCTGTGCAGGAGCGTTCACTTTCGAGCTTGCAAGCCACCACCGCTGCCGCAACCCGCGAGGCGTTGCAGCAGATTATCGCCACTCACTTGGCGCAGCTGAGTGCGCAGCTGTCGCGGCAGGTGGAGAGCCTGCTGCGCAACTACACCGCGCAACTCACGCTGATAGCCCAACAGCCCGCCATCCAGAACGCCAGTCTGCAGGAAAGCCGTTGGATTTTGCAGGCACTGCAAGACCGTGAGCCATCTTACCAAGCGTTGGCACTGCTGGATTCGGAGGGGAGCGTACTCCTGACCATCGGCGCGATGCCCGACGACTCCGAGCAGGCACAGAAAGACCGCGATGCGTTGTGGGAACAGATGCTGGCGGAGCAGGAGACGACGCTGGGCGAAGCACGCCTCTACGAGGTGGAGGGACAGCCGACGCCGTTAGTACCTGTGATAGCGCCCGTGCGCCAGATGGGCAAAGCGTTTCGCGGCGCGGTATTCGCGCTCATTCGCTTAGACGAGGCAAGCGCACTCACCCGCAGCTTTCGGATTGGCGAGCGAAGCGCAATCGCCTTAGTCCAACACGATGGGCTGATTCTGGCGCATTCTGACCCGAAGCAGGTCGGCAAGACGGAAACACGCTTTTGGGAAATGCTCCGCACGCTGCGGCAGGCACAGAGCCAACTGGTGTCGCTATCCCAAGGGGAAGAAATCCTGCTGGCAGCCGCGCCTGTGCGACGGTTGCGTGCCATCTTAGTAATCAGCCAGCCTGCAGCCGAAGCATTCCAGTTAGCAACAGAACTGCAACGCTCTCTGGCGCGCAGCTTCGAACGACAGCGTGCGGAAACTGCGCGGACGTTGCGTCAGACACACACTGCTGCCCAAACACGGTTTGAGCGCCAGATGAGCCAGCATCAGCGCGACGCCTACGCCCGCATTCAGCATGCGGAGCAACGGGCGCTCGCTCGCTCCACACACACGCTCCAGCAACTGGCGCACACACAGCAGCAGAGCCTCTCCACCATGTTGGCACAGTCGACGCGCGCCACACAAGCAGACCTCGAACGCGGATTAGCCGCCCGACTCAATCGGGTGTTCGAGAACGCCGATCGACGCCTCGCGATGGTCGCGGGCGAGCTGCGCGCCAGCATCAACGAGCGCGTGCGCACTTCGTTCCTGACAGCGACGCTGTGTGTGCTGGCATTGCTAATGGTAGGCGCGGTCTTTCTCCATCGTACCCTCGTGCGTCCGTTGCGCGCGCTGGTCAAAGCCACCCACGACATCGCCGCAGGCGACCTGACCCGACGCGTGGAGTTGCCCTATCGAGGTGTGCCCGACTTAGATGACCTCGCCGATTCGTTCAATCACATGGTGGACGCTGTGCAACGCGCGGAGGCGCAGCTGATTCAGTCCAGCAAGCTCGCCTCACTGGGCACCTTAGCATCGGGTGTGGCACACGAGCTGAACCAGCCACTGGCGATTATTCGCGCCCTCGCTCAACAGAACCTCGAAACCCTCGCGCAGCCCGAAGCGTCTGTCGAGCTGCACAGAGAGAGCCTACAAGAAGATTTGCAAATCATCCATCGCCAGACCGTGCGCATGAGCCAGATTATCCAGCATCTGCGTGCTTTCGCCCGCAAGCCGCGCGAGGAGTTCGAGCCTGTGAACCTGAACGAGGTAGCACAAAACGCGCTCGTCCTGCTGCGCGAGCAGCTACGCCAGCGCGGCATCACCTTGATGGAAAACTACGCCGCCGAACTGCCCACCGTGCTGGGCGAAGCGAACTCGTTAGAGCAGATTGTGATTAATCTGTTGACCAACGCCCGCGACGCGCTGGAAGGGCAAGACGGCGGGCAAATCGTGATCCAGACAGGCACA
>JANXCK010000233.1 GCA_025060055.1 Fimbriimonadales bacterium
CGGGTGGCGGCGGGGGGCGAGGTGGGGCAGTTCGGGTGTGTCCGCCTCGCCGTTGCGCGGCACAGGCTCGGACTGCACTTCACGCGCCCGTTCGGGCGGTTCTGCTTCAGGTGTCCTCATAGCGTGAGTACCACTCCTCGCGGGCTTCGTAGCCCAAGCGTCTCAGCGTCGATACCGCGCGGGCGTTCATCACTGCACGCTCCGTTTCAGTAGAGTCGTCGTAACCCATCAGATGTAGTGTACCATGCAACGCCAGCATTAGCAGTTCGGTCAGCAGGTCGTGGTGGTTCCGCGCGGCTTGGCGCTGGGCGGTTTCAAAAGAGATGACGATGTCACCCAGCGGGATGGGGTCTGAGGCCTTACCCCCCGATTCGAGGGGCTTAGGGGATGAGGGCGAATACCCAAAACTCAACACATCCGTCGGCTTGTCTATACCGCGATAGGCGCAATTTAGCGTCCGAATCTGCGCGTCGGTGGTCAGGTAGATGCAGAGTTCGTGGGGGGCGTCGCTGAGGGCACTATGGGGTTCGGTCTCCAGCAGCGCGTCGATGACTGTTTGCAGGGCGCGCTCGAGCTGGGCTGACCACGCTGCGCCCCCGTGCGCTTGGAGAGTGCGCTCCAGTTCGGGAGCAACCTGCAACACAACCGACAGACTACGGGCGGACGGCATACACAGGTTCTTCGTCAGCGCGTGCGCCGTTGGGATACTCCACGCGCCGATGGCGCGCCGCCACCAGCACGCGCACAAACGCCTCTTCAATCAGCCTCAGGTCGCGGAAGGTGAGGTTGCACTCGTCCAGTTGACCATCCTGAAGGCGCATTTCAATCATCTCATGCACGAAGTTTGCCAGGCGTGCGGGGGTCACCTCGCCCAGCACGCGCGAGGCGGCTTCCACCGTGTCGGCAAGCATCACAATCGCCGCCTCGCGCGTTTGGGGCTTGGGACCCTCGTAGCGGAAGTGCTGTTCCAGCACGGGGTCGTACCCGCCGTCCACCGCTTGGTGGTAGAAATAGGTGATGAGTGAAGTGCCGTGATGTTGCGCGATGATGTCGCACACGGCGGTCGGCAGGCGGTAGCGGCGTGCCAGATCCACGCCTTCGCGCACATGCGCGGCGATGATGCGTGCCGACAGAGTCGGGTTGATACGGGTATGCAGGTTCTCGATGCCCTCTTGGTTTTCAATGAAGAACTCTGGTTTCGTGAGTTTGCCGATGTCGTGGTAGTAGCCTGCGACGCGGGCGAGCAAGGGGTCTGCCCCAATCGCGAGCGCGGCTTCCTCAGCAAGTTGCCCCACCTGCTGGCTATGGAAGTAGGTGCCGGGCGCTTTTTCACGCAGCTCGCGCAGCAGGGGCTGTTCTAATGAGGCGAGTTCCAGCAGGGTCATCGGGGTTGCAAGGCGGAAGGGGCGCTCCAGCAGGTTCAGCCCCAGCCAGAAGAGCGCCACCGCGCCGATGCCTGTGGCAATCCCCCACAGTCCGCTGCTGAGCGCGTCCAGCCACGAGGCGGCGGTCGGAAAGCCACTGCCGAATGCCGTGAGCATCAGTAGCCCGCTGAGCAGCGCGCCCGCTTTGAACATGTGCGAGCGGCGTCGCATGCGGGCTATCGCCAGGCTCGCGCTCCAGCCTGATAAACCGACAGCGCAGAGCGTCAGCACGGGCAACTTCAAAGTCGCCGCAATACCCCCCAGCAGCACGGCGAAGGTGTAAAGCGCGAGCAGGGGGTGAATCAGCACGCTCAGCAACATCCCGCCCGCTATTAGGGGCGCGAACGCCAAAAAGCCGAGTTCGGCTGTGAGAGTCGCGCTCTGCCCCACCAATGCAGCAGCACGCACGCCCAAAACGCTGAAAAAGCCTATCAGCAGCGTGAGCAGCAGACCAACCTCGCGTGCGCTCTGCGCTACAGGTGAACGCAACGCCAGCCCTGTGGGGCGTAGCAAGCCTGTCTGTTGGAAAAGCGCCGTCAGCAGACCGACCTGCGCCAGTGCAATCAGCCCGCGCTCTAACGCCGTGCTGGATAGGGTGCGCAGCTCACCGTTGAGCAGGGCAAGCACCAGAGTCGCCAGCGCGCCCATCCAAACAGGGGCACACAGCACGCCTTTCAACCGTTGCCTTAGGCACACCTGCGCGGTCAGTCGACCCCACGCGCTGCGCCGCGCACTCCGATTGAGAACGCGCATCGGCGTTAGAAAGGCTCATTTTTTGCGCCGTCGCTGTTTCTGGCGTCGGCGCCGCTCGCTCGGTTTCTCGTAGTGCGCGTGGCGCTTATACTCCTGCAAAATTCCGCTCTGTTCCAGCGCTTTCTTGAAGCGCTTGAGCGCGTTGTCGATGGACTCGTTCTGACGAACCTCGATTTTTGCCAACGGTTGTCGCCTCCTTCACTGGCAGATTAGGGACGGACTCGATTCGCGCCTCGTTGCCCTGCTCCTGCCAAGTGTCGCATGATTTTATCGGATTATGCCTCGAAAAGTCAAGAGGAGCGAACGGTGTTCGGAAAATGCCTGCAGATAGGACGGCTGAAGCCGTTCCTGTGCAAACGAAGCCCGCCTGCGCGGGCTAAGGAGCCAACGGAGGTCGGCTTGGTCTGCACAGCAACGGCTTTAGCCGTCGCGTCCCGAAGACAGTTTTCGAACAGCCTCTCAAGGGGTTGACTCTCCACGCCTCGAACGGGTATACTGCCCCGCGCTTTTTACAGTTGCCTCCGCCTGTGAGGCGGAGGGATTACCCAACGCGACCGAGGTCGCAAGCTCGAAACCATCGCCAAGGAGGGAGAGTATGAGTAGCACGACACGCTTGGGGCTAATAGCCCTGCTTGTGAGCCTAATCGTCGCAGCCTCGGCGCGGCAGCAGACCATCACTTACACCGTCCAGTCAGGCGACTCGCTCTACCTTATCGCCCGTAAGCACGGCGTGCGCCTGTCCGATTTGTTGAAGGTGAACAAACTGCGCAACCCGCATGCGTTGCAGATTCGCGACAAAATCAAAATCCCCCTTCGTGGCGCGTCTTCACGCGGTATATCCACCCAGTCAGCCTCTCCCGCATCTGGTTGGGCAGAGGTGAACGCCGATGGCGTCAACCTTCGCCGCGCGCCGCGCCTCAGTGCCAAGCGTCTGAAGCAGCTGGATCGTGGCACGAAGGTGCAGGTGCTGAAGCGTCAAGGCGACTGGAGCCGCGTGCGGCTCGCCAGCGGGCGCGTCGGCTGGGTCAAAAGCCGATATCTCACTCCCACGAGGCCTCCTCGAGCGAAGCAAGTAGCTACAGCGTCGAAGCGGCGCGCGTTGCAGGAGCGCGCTGGCGTGCGCTCGCCGTCACGGGCAGCGGCACTTGCGGATGCCTCTGACACGCTGCCCAATCCAGTGCGTCGCGCTTTGTCTTATCTGGGCGTGCGCTACCGATATGGCGGCAGCAGTTCGCGCGGCTTCGATTGCTCAGGCTTCACGATGTATATCTATCGGCGGCACGGCATCCTGTTGCCCCACAGCGCCAGCGCGCAGTATCGTCTGGGCAAGCCCGTGTCTCGGAGTGAACTTCGACCAGGCGATCTGGTGTTTTTCCGCACGCGCGGGCGACGCATTTCGCATGTGGGCATCTACATCGGCGACGGCAAATTTGTGCATGCTTCCAGTTCACGCGGGCGCGTGCGCATCGACACCCTTGACTCAGGCTACTATAAGCAACGGTATGTCGGGGCGCGCCGTATCATTCCGTGATAAGTATGGACGCTGAAAGGCTGCGACACCAAGCCCCCCAGATGGGGGGCTTTTGAATACTGGTTGTGGTCCTTGAAACCCGCATTTCTACTCCGTCTGCTCCGTCGGCTCGTAGGCGGGTAGCCACACGCGAAAAGTGCTGCCCACGCGGTACTCGCTTTCGACTTCCACACGCCCCCTATGCGCTTCCACGATGTGTTTCACAATCGACAACCCCAGCCCCGTGCCGCCCCCAACGCGCGAGCGCGTCTTGTCCACGCGATAGAACCGCTCGAAGATGCGGGGCAACGCCTCGCTGGGGATACCGATGCCTGTATCTGCCACCTCAATCGCAACCTGATGCTCATGTGAGTAAGTGCGCACCCATACGCTGCCCTGCGGCTTGTTGTAGCGAATCGCGTTGCTGAGCAAGTTCAACACTACCTGCAGAATCTGGTCGCGGTTGGCAAGCAGTTTCAAATCGGGCTGCAGCTCGGTGTGGAGCTGCACCTGAGCGCGCTGTGCTTCAGCTTCCATCTCCTGAACCGCTTGCTCAATCAGTGGTGTCAGCTCGAACACCTCTTTGACGGGCTGCATCGACTCGGCGCGGGTGAGGGTCAGCAGGTCGTCGGCGATGCGCGTGAGCCGATCGGCTTCCTGCACAATCAGCTGGAGAAACCGCTGGCGCGTCTCTGGAAGCATCTCAGGGTCATCGTGGATTGTTTCTGCCAGCGAGCGGATCGAAGCCAGTGGCGTGCGGAACTCGTGCGACACATTCGCCACAAAGTCGCGTCGCACTTGCTCAAGGCGCAGCAACTCGCTTTTGTCAATCAGCGCAATCGCAAACAGGTGATGCGTGTCCACCTCGCCGAGATACCAGATGGTGACCTCGGCGTGGCGTTCCTTTGGGAAACTGAATGTGACCTCGCTGGAGACGGTGGAGAGGCGACGCGCAGCTTTGAGCGCGAGCAGGTACAGGTCGTAGCAGAAGGTGAGTGCAAGCAGCGACTTGCCTGTCATGTGCCGAAAGCCGAACCATTCGAGCGCGATGCGGTTGGCGTGGCGTAACATGGCGTTCTCATCGCAAATCAGCAACGGGATGGGCAAGCCGTCGATGAGCGCCAAGCGACGGCGCTGCTGGCGTGTCAGTTCCAAGTTGAGCGATTCCAGCTGCTCGTTAAGCTCGCTTATTTGCTCGCGCAACGCGCTGAGCCGCGCACAGAGGCGCCGCGCGAAGTAGAGCGCCAACAGGATACAGCCGACAGCAGCAGCGAGCAACGCCTCACGCCACGCGCGCGACAGGGCAGGCAACGCCGAAACCAGCAGCAGCCCGATGCTTGTCGCCAGCAACGCGGGCAGCCAACGCAAACTCATGCCTCGAAACGGTAGCCACTGCCACGCACCGTCTGAATAAAGCGCGGGTTCTGCGGGTCAGGTTCCACCTTCGAGCGTAGCCAGCGGATATGCACATCGACGGTGCGCGGACTGACATAAGTGCCCAACCCCCACACATGGTCTAACAGCTGGTCGCGAGTGAACACCTTGCCCGGGTGCGTCGCCAGCAGCACCAAGAGCGCGTACTCTTTCGGAGTCATCGGCACCTCAGTGCCACGGCGGTAGACGCGCCGCGCTTCAAGGTCAATTTCCACCTCGCCGAACCGAATGCGCGGGGGCGGAGTCGGTTGTACGCGACGCAATATCGAGCGGATACGGGCGATCAGCTCGGCAACGCTGAACGGCTTCACGAGGTAGTCGTCCGCACCAAGTTCAAAACCGCGAATCTTGTCCTCTTCGGCAGCGCGTGCCGTCAAGAACAGCACAGGCGTCTGGCTATGCTGCCGAATGATTCGACACAGGTCAAAACCGCTGCGGCTGGGCAACATCACGTCCAGAATCACCAGATGAGGCGGATACCGATGGAACAGTTGGAGCGCGTCTTCTGCGTTGTGAGCGACCAGCACCTCCAGTCGCTCGCGCTGCAAGTTATACTGTAGGGTCTCGCACAGCACAGGGTCGTCTTCAACCAGCAGCACGCGCACGGGCGTCTCTGAATCGGGCAGGCTGTGCCCTGACTTAGCTTCCGCCGACAGGCTCATCATCACTCCTCCACGATGATTTCTACATTCGCGCGTGGCACAACCGCAATTGTACCGTCATCCAGTTGGGCTTTCAGCACGCGAGCGCGCGTGCCCGATTCGATCTCTACCAGTTCAGGAGGCAGCTCAAGCACTGTGCCCAGCCTGCCAAAGTACGGCTCGCGAATCACCCGAATCGGGCTGCCGACCTCCAGCGTTTGCGATTCGCGTGCAGGGGGCGATTCGGGCAAATGGCTGGGGTCTTCCAGTGGCACAATAATCTCAGGGCGAATCACGCCCGCGCGAATCTGCGTTGCGCCGTTGATGGATGCGATTTTGCCCTCCAAGCTTTTGAGCAGGCGGAAGGTGCGGTTCGCCACCGGGATGACACCGAAGCCTTCCGTGAGGATGATGGAGAGCGGGATCTCTTCGGAGCCTGTGATGGCGACGCCAATGTCGCGTCCCAGATAGCGCACGAGGTCAGTGTCGCGGATACCGCCTGCCACGATACCGACGGCTCCGCGTTCGGCAGCGCGTTGGATTGCCTCTGCTTCAATCGACGCGCCTCCTACCAGCACCTGCCCTGCCACATCGTCGGGGATGTGGCGTGCGGTCAGCGCCTCGTCGGGGCTTTGTACCAGGATACGCAGCACGCCACGCCGCTCGCCCCCCACACCGAAGATGCCCTGAATCAGCGCGCCCTGCGTCTCGACCACTGCACCTTCTTGGGGCAGCACCTTCACGACGCGCCCCTGCACATACGCGCTCACATCGATCACCGTCGGCGGCTGGCGCACGCCCACATGCCCCGTGACATCCGAAATCAGTTCCACCGTGCCCTGCACAGGCGACTTGCACACTCCGCGAAACAGCCCCAAAAAGCCCTTCGTCTCGGCAATCACCTGATCCTTTTCGACCGTGTCGCCTTCCTTGACCTTCAGCACACTGTGAATCTGCTTCGGCTCGATGCCCAGCAGTTGCGCGACCCGCACCGTTTGCAGGATGCCAGGCAGCAACGCGCGTGCCACCACCGTGTCGGGTTGCACCGTGTCGCCCTCGTGAACCAGCACCTCGCCTTTGATAGGCAGGCGGCGCGTCTTGAGAATCAGCGTGTTCGCGCTGACAGTCAATCCCGGTGTGTATGCCGTGCCCATACCTGTTCCCCTGTTAGCTTTGATTTGTCTCCACGCGCAATGCTTGACGGCGTCGCTTTTTCACGATGCGCCCCACCAAGAAAATGCTGAGGAAGTAGAGGAACACCATCGGCAATCCGATGGCGAACATCGAGAAGGCATCGCCCGAAGGCGTCAGCAGCGCCGCCAGCAGCCCGATAATCAAAATCGCGTATCGCCAGTACCGCCACATCGCCTCTGGCGTCGCCAGCCCCACATGTGCCAGAAACATCAGCACAACAGGCATCTGGAACCCCAGCCCAAACGCGAACATCATCTTCACCACGAACATCACATACTGCGCGGGGTTCTGCAACAGCTGCGCGTCGGGATAGTCGTCTAAGTAGCTCAGGAAGAAGTTGAACGCCGCTGGCAAAATATAATACCCCAGCGCGACCCCCCCAAAGAACAGGAGGATGCTGAACGGGGCAATCAGCTTCACCGAGCGACGCTCCTGGCGCGTTAGCCCTGGCGCGATGAACCCCCATACCTCGCGCATCACCAACGGCATCACTAAGATTAGCCCCAGCACGAGCGCCAGCTTGAACTTGAGAAAAAACGGCTCGGTGGCGTGCGTGAACACGAATCGGGCGTCCACGGGCTTGACTCGCAGCAGGGGCGCCGCCAGAAAGTCGTACACATACGGCGTGATTGCGAACGCGACCGCCCAGCCCAGCATGATGTAAACCAGTGCACGGAAGATGCGCTTGCGCAACTCTTCCAGATGCTCCATGAAGGTCGCTTTCGGCTCGTCTTCCGTG
This sequence comes from Fimbriimonadales bacterium, assembly GCA_025060055.1. Lineage (GTDB taxonomy): Bacteria > Armatimonadota > Fimbriimonadia > Fimbriimonadales > GBS-DC > GBS-DC. The sequence goes on from JANXCK010000233.1 coordinate 7,696, forward strand.
CGCTCGCGCGCAGTTTCCAAGTCGGCTGGGCTGGTCATCGCCTTAGAAAGTCCTAATTAGGCGGAAGTCGCCTTCAATAACGAAGCGGTTGATGACATTCCGTGCGCCTGTCTGTGCGCCGCCGAAGCCGCCAGCCACCCCGCCGGGTGCGCCCGGCGCACGCGGGCTGCGCATGCCGCCTTCATCTTCCGCGCCTGGACCGCGCCCGAAGCCTGGCGCAAGTCCACGCGGACCGCCAAGACCGCCACCGAAATCCTCGCGTCGCGCCGTGCCCTCCAGCAAGAAGGTCGTCTTCATCCGAATCACTTGCCCGATGTCGTAGGCGAAGTAGACCTCGCGGCGAATCGTGCTTTTAGGTTTCTCCAGCCTCATGCCACCCAGCTCTATGGTGCCCGGAATGTTGCCCGTGAACTCATAGATGATTTTGGCGCACTTGTAGCCCTGCTCCCATTCGAATCGCTCCAAGCGGGCTGCAACGGGTATCTTCTCGCCAATCTCTTCCGCAGTGCCTGAGCGGAACGGGTTCGCCGTCGAGATGGTTGCCCCCCAGCGGTCGCCGGGCTTGTAGCGCTTTGGGGGCAACACGGGCAAGTCAACGACCAAAACATAGTAAATATCCTGTTCGCTGAAGCCAGAAACGCGCGATACTTGGTAGCGCACACGCCCCGTCGTCTCAACCTCTTGGTACACAGGCGCAACCCGCTCCGAGCCGATCGCGCTCGCTTGACCGCCCTCAATCAGAATAATCGGCGGCACCATCGTCCACGAAATCAGCCCCAGATTGGAGCGAAAGTCCAATACTGACAAATCGCCCTTGAGACTAATCTCTTGCAGCAGAGTTTCCTCAGGACTTAGCCCAGAATACTGAATTTCGTTGACCTCTTTGGCAATGATTTTGAGGTCATAGCGGTAGGCTTTGCCAGGCGTCCAGCGGTAGCGGAGCAGAATGCCTTCTGCGGGAACCTTGATTTCGTTTTCCACGCGCACGCGCACCGAGCTACGCCCCAGAACGCGTGGCTCATCACCCCCGTCGGGGTTCCTGTAGAACAAGGTCAACTCGATCGTATGCTCGCCGTCGGGCACATTCAGGCGTTTGGTGTCCCACTTGTAGATGTAGTGCCCGCGCTCGCGGTCGGTGTCCAAGGCGGCGGGCGCCACCGCTTCGACGAACTTGCCGTTGATGCGCACGCCGATAAAGCCTCCCTGCGGTATGCTCCGAATAGGGAACCGAATCTGCACCACCTCGCGCACACGCGCGCCGTCTTGGGGACGAACAATCGTGAACGGCGCTTGCGCCAGTGCCGCCGCACCATAAGCCATCAGCAACCCAAGTATCACACGCTTCATAGTCGCCTCCGCCCTCTGATTGTACCCCACGAGCGAAATGGTGCGACGGCAGGAAACCGTCGCCTGACGATGGCGAGGACGCCATCGTACCGATCAGGAACGATTTGTTATCGTTTTCTCGCCCTCACCCCCTTGCCCCCTCTCCCAGAGGGCGAGATGGAACTCGGCTCCCCTCTCCTCGTGGGAGAGGGGCTGGGGGTGAGGGAAATAATGCGGCGCCCTCACCCCCTTGCCCCCTCTCCCACCGCGTGGGCGAGGGGGAACTTGACCCCCCTCTGGTATATTACTTAGCACACGATTTGAGGTTGGCGGGGTTCCCCGCCAACCCACAGGGCGTCGGAGCGTCTACCCCTCACGGCGCACTACAGCCCGCTGGGAGCCTACGCCCGACGCCCACCCCGAACCAGCC
>JANXCK010000236.1 GCA_025060055.1 Fimbriimonadales bacterium
CGGTGTGCGCGTGCTGGCGATGTGCCGCCAGATGGACAACACCGCCTATCGCGTGTCGAACTTCGTCGTCGGCTCAGAGGGCACTGCCCTGCTGGAACAGTTCACGAACTTCTATGTGCGCGGCAAGGAGACTTGGGAGCCGGGCAAGCAGTGGCTGAACCCGTATGTGGAGGAACATCGGGTGCTGATTACGAGCATTCGCAAAGGCGAGCCGATTAATGAGACGCGCACCATCGCGGAAAGCACCCTCACGGCGATTATGGGGCGCATGTCCGCCTACACGGGCAAAATTGTGACTTGGGAGATGGCGATGAACTCCAAGCTGAACCTTGTGGAGCGCGTGCTGAATCTGAATTACGACACACCTGCCCCTCAAGACCCCGTGCCCATCCCAGGCAGGACAGCGTTCGTGTAATTCCGTCTCTTATGCAACGGACGATGTGCGCCACTTTTCAAGTAATGCTTACCAAGCCACTCGCCTGTATTCGCGCCATACGCGCGTATACACCTGCTGGGTCTGTCGGGCGATTCGTTGCCAGCAGAACACGCGCTGAACGGTTTTGAGCGCGTTCAGGGCGCGGCGACGCGCCGCCGCAGGGTCATGCAGCACGCGCAGGATTCCCCACGCAAGGCTTTCGGGGTTACCTGCCCAGGTGAGTATGCCAGTCTCTTCGTGGCGTACCACCTCTTTGAGACCGCCCGCATCCGAGACGACTACGGGCGTGCCTGCTGCCATCGCCTCCAGCGCAACAATCCCGAACGGCTCGTACAAGCTGGGATAGACCGCGACATCCACCACGCGATAGAGCCTGAGCAAGTCGGCGTCGGGAATGAACCCTGTGAACTGCACTGCACGCTCCAAGTGGCAGAAGCGCACGAACTCTTCCAAGTGCGCCCGATAGCCCCCGCCGACGATTACGAGCTTGGCGTCGGGGATTTCCGCACGCACCATCGGTAGTGCCTGCAGCAGCACTTGCACGCCTTTCTCGCGCACCAGCCGCCCCACGAAGAAAATCAGCGGTTGGCTCGGTTCAGCGAAACGCGCTCGGAACACAGCGCGCGCCGCTTCGGGGAACTCGAACTGGAACTTCTCGGCGCGAATGCCGTTGGGGATGACATCGATTTTGTCAAAGGGCACGTTCAGGGCGTGCTGCACTTCGCCGCGCATAAACTCGCTGCACACAACTACGCGCCACGCCTCGTAGCTCAGCTCCCACTCCAGATGATTGATTGCGCGGGACAGGTCTGAATGAATTCCGCCGTGTCTGCCGTACTCGGTGGCGTGGATGGTGGCGACGAGGGGCAGCTTGTAGCGATGTTTGAGGACTTTGGCGGCGGGCAGTACGAGCCAGTCGTGCGCGTGGATGAAGGTCGCCTCGCGCAGGGCGCGGGCGGGCTTGCCGTGCAGCCATTCCTGCAGCAGGGCGTCGGCGCGTGCCTCGAACGCCGCGTTCATCCCGTATACGCCTTGCAGGAAATCGCCGTGCGCCGACGGCGCGACACCAACACGGTGCAGGTAAACCCCGTTCTCCACTACTTCGTCGGGCGCGTCAGGATGCGTCGCCGTAATCACATGCACTTCCACGCCCTGCGCCGCCAGCGCTTCCGATAGCTCCTGCACATGACGCGCGATACCCCCCACGATTCGCGGGGGATATTCCCACGCCAGCATTAGCACACGCACACGGATGCAGTTCGAGCGAAAGCAGACAGCTCCTGCAGGAATCACGGATGCTCCGTCGAAACGCTACATCGGCGTCAAGAGACCATCTGAGAAGTCTTGCCATGCAGCGTCGGCGTCTCGCCCAAGCCGAAAGTGGCTTGGACAGTCCTGTCCAAGCAGGCGTTGTGTCGGCGTCCACGCCGACAATAGCACGGACACGACTGTCCGTGCCACGCGGTCGCGGCTTGGACAGTCCTGTCCAAGCACGGCACGGATAAGACTGCCCGTGCCACAAGTGCGTTGGCATCCCGCCGTAGCGTTGGCGTCCCGCCGACGGCTTGAGACCCCGCCCTTACCTGCGGGGGAACCTTTGTGGAATATTTTGCGTATTAGCCATAAAAAACGACCGCCCTTGGGCTTCTGAGGAGGACTGCAATGGCGCAATTTGAACCTGACCGAATTTATCTGACGGAGGAGGGCTTCAAGCATCTGGAGGCGGAGCTGCGCCGCTTACAAACGGTTGAGCGGATGCGCATCGCCGAGGCGTTCCGCGCCCACAAAGAGCATGGCGAGTTCAGCGCGGAAGACACTGAGCTGGAGAGCCTCAAAAACGACCAAGCGTATCTCGAATCGCGCATTCAAGAGATTCGTGCTATTTTGCAGAGCGCGACCATCGTGCGCGAGCAAGACATCCCCACCGACTATGTGGGGATTGGCTCCTATGTGAAGATTGAGGATGTGAACACGGGCGAGCAGCGCGAGTTCCGCATCGTGGGCGCCACTGAAGCCGACCCAGAACATCACAAACTCTCGTACCAAGCGCCGTTAGCCAGCGCGCTGATTGGCTACAAAGTGGGCGATGAGGTGAGCGTCCACTTGCCGAAAGGGGACGCGCGGTTCCGCATTCTGGAGATTCGCAAGTAGGCGATGCGCTTTGCGACGCTGCAGGCAGCCCCTGACGCTCCCCCTTGCCTTGCGTTATGGCATCAGGGCGCGTGGCGCGTGGTGGAGGGCTGCCGCGACTTTCTGGACTGGCTGCGCTTGTCTGAATCGGAGCGTGTTGTGCGCGCGGCGCACTTAGGCGCGCCGCTGGAGCCTGCGATTTTCTGCCCACCGATTCTCGTGCCGCCCAGCCTGCGCGACTTCTACGCCTTCGAGGCGCATGTACGCAACGCGCGCCGCAGGCGCGGCTACGACGCGCCCCCCGAAGCGTGGTACGAGTTCCCCGCTTTTTACTTCTCGAACCCCGCATGCTTGGTTGGGCACGACCAGCCCGTGCGCACGCCGCCCGACACCCACGCGCTGGACTTCGAACTCGAACTCGCGGTGATTATCGGGCGTGCGGGGGGCGATTGGAGCCTGCAGGAAGCCGAAGCTGCTATCGCAGGCTTTACCCTGATGAACGACTGGAGCGCACGCGACATTCAAGCCCGTGAGATGAGCATCGGGCTGGGACCTGCCAAAGCGAAGGATTTCGCCACCTCGCTGGGACCGTGCGTCGTCACCCCCGATGAGCTGGAACGCTGGCGTTATCCCGACCCCAAGCGCGGCAGCCGTTGGAATATGCGCCTTATCGCCCGCGTGAACGGGCAGGAGATTACGCACGCCCACGCCAGCGAGATGTACTGGACTTTTGCCGAGCTGATTGCCCATGCCTCGCGCAACACACGCCTGCAAGTAGGCGATGTTATCGGCTCAGGCACGGTTGGTGGCGGCTGCCTGCTGGAGTACCCCGAAGGCACCTACCCGTGGCTGCAACCAGGCGATGTCGTGGAACTGGAAGCGGAGGGAATAGGCGTGCTGCGCAACATCGTGCAGTAGCGGGAACGGCACGGGTTTGGTAGGACTCGCGCCTGCGCACGCGAATCTACTTCACATCAGGAGGGCGTTCGTATGCTGAAATTCGCATCTGCCGATGAGCTGCTGAATATCTGCTATGAGCGTGATGCGTCGGACATTCACATCGTGCCGAACGAACCTGCGACGCTGCGCCTGCACGGGCGACTGGTGCGGTTAGAGGAGTATGGGGAACTGACGCCCAGCGACACGGAGCGTCTGTTCCGCGAGGTTGCGCCGCCACGCGCCATTCACGAACTGGAGCGCGTGCGCACTGCCGACTTCGGCTACACCCATCCCAAAGCACGCTTCCGCGTCGCTGCCTATTACGAAAAGGGCGCCATCGCTATCAACTTCCGCCTCATCCCTTACCGCTTGCGCACCTTCGAGGAGATAGGATTGCCCGACTCTGTAAAGCGCTTGCTCCACCTGCCACGCGGACTGGTGCTGGTGACAGGTCCCACTGGCTCAGGCAAGACGACGACCCTCGCGACGATGATCGACTACATCAACGCGAATCGCGAGACCCACATCATCACGATTGAAGACCCGATTGAATACTTCCACAGCGCGAAGAAGTCGGTGATTAGCCAGCGCGAGGTGGGCGTTGATGTGCCCAGCTTCGATGAGGGCGTCGTGCGCGCGATGCGCATGGACCCCGATGTGATTCTGGTGGGCGAGATGCGCGATCTCAAGACCATTCAGGCGGCGATTACCGCTGCCGAGACGGGACACCTGGTGTTTGCGACGGTTCACACCACAGGCGCGGCGCGCACGGTGGAGCGTATCGTTGATGTGTTCCCACACGAGCAACAAGAGCAGATTCGCGTGCAGCTTAGCACGAATCTTGTGGCGATAATCTCGCAGCTCCTTCTACCTCGCGCCGATCGAGTAGGGCGCGTCGCTGCATTCGAGATTATGTATGTGACGCCCGCGATTGGGCACATGATTCGCGAACGCAAAATCCACAGTATCGAATCGGCAATTCAGACAGGGCAACAGCTGGGGATGATCTCGCTGGATAATCACCTACTGTTTCTGTACCAGCACAAGTTGATTAGCCGCGAGGAGATGTATCGCGTGGCGCAGAATCCCGAAGATATTGCGGCGCGTTTGGGCGAGCAGTTGCCTGAGACGGCGATGGCGCGTCAGGCGGTGTAGGCGATGCGGTTCCGCAACAAGGTGGTGTGGATTACGGGCGCGTCGTCGGGCATTGGCGAGGCGCTGGCGTATGCGCTCTATCGCGAGGGAGCGCACCTGATTCTCACTGCGCGACGGCGTGAACGGCTCGAAGCCGTGCGCAACGCCTGTCAAGGCGAGGGCAAGGTGTTGCTGTTGCCTTTCGATGTCACGGACTACGAGTGCCATCCCACTATGGTCGGCGCGGCGATCGAACACTTCGGGCAGGTGGACATCCTCGTCAACAACGCGGGCATCTCACAGCGGTCGCTCGTGCTGGAGACCGACTTCCGCGTCGACAGGCGCATCATGGAGGTGAACTACTTCAGCGTAGTCTCGCTCACGAAGACCCTTTTGCCGTACATGGTGGAGCGCGGGGGCGGGCATATCGCGGTCGTGAGCAGCTTGCTGGGCAAGTTCAGCACGCCGCTGCGCTCCGCCTACTGCGCTTCCAAACACGCCTTGCACGGCTACTTCGACGCTCTCCGCTCCGAAGTGTACGATAAAAACATCTTCATCACGCTCATCTGCCCTGGCTTTGTGCGCACGGAGGTCTCGTTGCATGCCCTGCGTGGCGACGGGCAAGAACATGGGCGCATGGACGAGACCATCGAGAAAGGAATGCCCGCAGAGGTGTGCGCTCGCCACATCGTGAACGCCCTCCACAAGCGCAAAGAGGAGGTCTACATCGCGCGCTACGAGAAAATCGCGCTTTATCTCAAGCGGTTTGCGCC
>JANXCK010000258.1 GCA_025060055.1 Fimbriimonadales bacterium
TATGTCGCGTCCTTCTCGTTGGAGGGCGTGATTTTGAGTTCAGGGAAACGCGCACTTAGGTAGTTCGCGATGTCGCTGGGCTTGGCGACCTTGAAGGTCAAGGCTTCTACCGCGCGTGGCTTGGGCGGTTCAGGAGGCTTAGGCGGCTCTTCTGGGCGGAACGCCTTCAGCGACGCCTCCGTGCCCACCACATAGGTGTTGTCGATTTTCTCGTACCGATAGCCGCTCAGGCGCGTGATTAGGTTCAACGACTCTTCGACCGTGAGACGGCTGAGGCTCACTGTGACCGTGCCTTTCACATCGGGCGCGGTAATGATGTTCGCACCCGACTGGATTGCTAACGCTTTCAGCACATCACCAATCTCGGCGTTCACGAAATCCAAAGAGATGAGTATGCGCGAGGGCGCAGGGGGCGCAGCTGCGGCGACAGTGCGCGGTTGATTGGGTTCGGGCGCATGCGTGCGAGATGGCACGGTCTGCGTACTGGCGACAAGGTTCTGCCGCGGTTCGGGAATCGGCTCCAGTGGTGGCGGCGTCTCGCTGGCGATGTCGGATGCTTGTGGTTTGCCCAGCCGCACTTGCCAGCCTGTGGGGGTTTGCTCTACTGTGTAGGGCTGCGTGCCGCGCATCGTGATGACCACGCGCACTTTGGGCGGGCGACTGCTGAACCAGCCGTAGCGGAGTTTGAGCGCGTGCGGCGTCCTGAGCGTGCGTCCATACCCGCGTCCGCGCAGGCGCGCGCGGAAATCCATCACCAGAAACTGTCGGCGCCACACATTCACCGTGGGGCGCGATAACCGTTCGCCCGAAATCGTAATCAGGGTCTGTCCCCGCTCCTGCGAAACGCTCACGGACTGCACCACCTGCGCGAAACCTACCGCAGGCAGCAGCACTCCAAACAACCAAAGCAATCGAGCATTGCAATTTGTCATGGCTTGTTGCCTCCGTTCGGCGTTGTCGATTCGCCCACGCGCACGGTGATTTGCTGCTTGCCCTTACGCAAGGTCACGACACCCCGCTGGATGTTGACCACGCGCCAGCCGTCTTCCAGCGGGTCGCCGGGCTTAACAAGGCGTCGGCGCCCTTCCGAGTCGGCGAGGATGGCGACCGAATGGGGTCCTTGCACAACGCCCGTGACGGTGTAGTGGGGGCGTTCGGGTTCGGGTGGCGGCGTGTTCTCCGCTGGCTGCAAGCCCAGCTGTCCGCCTGGTAGCGTCATCGGCGGGATGGGGGGTGTTCCTGTGATTTCGCGGCGTGGCGCAGGCGTGCTGCGTACCACTTTGTTGCCTTCGGCAGGTTGTCGCGCCACTTGAATGGTGGGGCGGAACGGGTCGCGTGGCGCAAGCGGCGGCAGTTGCACGCCCGTTGCGGGTGCGGGCACCGTCGGCGCAGCGGTGCCGCCGCTCGCACGAGCAGACGCTGATGACTGTGCCTGCGCTGGCGCAGGCGCGCCGCTGCCCCCAAACAGCCCGCCAAACTGCACCACCCCAACGGTGACTAACACGCCCGACAGCGCCACCAGAAGGAGCAGCTGCTTCGGGTTCGCTCGCTTTTTCGCCATCTCGCCAGAAGCGTTCGCCATCTTAGCCTCCCGTGGATGCGACGCTGGAGCGCGGCTGCGCCGACTGAAAAATGAACGCCTTCACCACCATCCGAATCTCCAAATCGGGGTTCTCTGGCGACAGCTCCGTGCCCGACTTCGCTTGTGCGTTCAGGCTCTGCACCGCTAAGATTTTCGGAAAAGTTTCCAGCGTCTTGAGTAGGCTCATCAGATTCCAGAACTTGCCGCGCAGCTGAATCTCGAACAGCTGCTCTTGATATGCCTGAGCGACGGGGTTCTGCGTGTTGTTAGCAGTGTTTGCAGACCCCTGCTGGATTTGGGGGCGAATTGAGACGATATGCAAATCGCGCCCTACAGCAGTTTGTTCGAATTGCTTGAGCATTGTGGGCACATAGGCAGCTTCGCTGACGCCGCGTTCCAAGAACTGCAGTTCGCGCTGTGTGTTTTGCAGCTGTTCTTGGGCGTGGCGCAATTGCGTGGCGGCTTGTTGGGCTTTCTCTAACTCCTGCTGGCGTTCTTGCAGCTGGGTGCGCAGGTCTTGGGTCATGCTCCACGGCAGGTAGAGGCTGCCCAGTCCTGCGAGCAAAGTGCCTGCGATTGCCAGCCCCAGCAGTTTCGAGGCGCGTTGCGCCCGCTGCAGGCGTCTACTGACTGCCACTGCGTGCCTCCTTCGGTTCGGGCTGCGCCGTGCCTTTGATGTGCGCGGTAATCTGGAACTCGACAGCGGTCTGCTGCTCGCCCAAGGTGCGCTCTTGGCTGTAATCCAGGCGCACCTGCTCCAGTTCGGGATGCTGGTTCAGACGCAGCATAAACTCGCCGACCAGTTGCTGGGTCGCCGCGATGCCCTTGAGCGTGATCTCCAGCGGTTTTTTGGGGTCGCTGCGTTTGCCCAGCTCCGCGCCAGTGAGGAAGCAGTTCTCAGGGGTATGTTGCGCAAAGTGCTGGAACAGCTGCTGCCAGCGCCCTGTATCTTTGCGGGCATTTTGCAGCGTGCTGACCAGCGGTTGGAGCGCGCTCAGTTCGGCTTGCACACGCTGCAGCTGCTGCACGGTGGGGCGTAGCTTTACAATTTGCTCCTCGACTTGGGCGCGTTGCAGGGTGAGCGCGCCTGCGTACAGCAGCAGTCCCACCCATCCTACGCCGATGAGTATCGCTGTGCCCAGCCAACCTAATCCCAGCAGGCGCACTTTGCGCTCTGCTACGCGCTTGAGTTGTTGTTCCTGCGCAATCAGGTTGATGACCGCCATCGTTTGCCTCCTTACGCGGCAGCGTCCGCTGGCGTGGACTCCGTTTCGACACGCGGCTGTGCAAACGGCTGTGCCATCTCCAGTGGCGCCAGCGCAGTGCCCAACACAGTCGCCCAGCGAACCCCGCCCTCCAGCTCAGCCAGATGCACCTGAACTGGCTCCACGATGTCGCTTGCAAACGGATCGAGCGTTTGAGCAGGAAGCCCCAACTTGTGTTCGAAGTAAGCTGTGATGCCCTGCATCTGCGCACCGCCGCCGTACAGGTACAACCGCTCCACCTGACCCTGACGCCCCTGCGACTGATACTGCGACTGATAGTAGTTCAACGAGCGCCGAATCTCGCGAATCAGCTCGTCCAGAATCGGCTGCATGAGGCGTAGGGGCGGGTTCTCCTGAGGCTGCGTTGACGGGAGCAACTCGCCTAAGTTCAAATGGTGCTTGACCTGCTCGGCTTCCTCTTCAGTATAGTGGAAGTAGCCCTTGAGCGCGGCGGTGAAGGTCTTGCTGGCGATGGGAATAAAACGGGTCAGTACAAGGGTCGTATTCCGCGCCACTGTGATTTGCGTATGTTCGCCGCCAAGGTCCACCAGCGCATAGGCATACGGCAACGACTCGCCATACATCGCTTGGAGCATCCGCAACGCCGAGAACGGCTGCAACTCCAGCAGCTGCGGTTCCAGCCCTGCCTTCTCGACCAGTTCCAGTAGCGGGTCGGTCGTGGAGCGCGGCGCAGCGACCAGTAGCACCTCCATCTGCTCCTCACCCGTCGTCGGCAGAATCTGGAACCCAATCAGATGCTCTTCGGCAGCGGAGGGCAGGTAGCGTGCCGCCTCGTATTGGATTGACTTCTGTAGGGTTTCGGGCGTCATGCGGGGTAAGCGCACGGGGCGCGCGATTGTCTGCGGTCCTCCCACTGAGAGCAACACGCTTTTGGAACGCACGCCTGCGCTGGCGAGGGTGGTGCGCAACGCTTTGTACACGATGTCCGTGTCTAAAATCGCGCCTTCGCGCACGGCGTCTGGGGGCAGTGGTGTCTCGGCAAGTCGCTCCACACGCAGGCGGCGTCCGTGCAACACGCCCACGCACAGCTTAACGCCCGTCGCTCCGATGTCCAGCGCCAGCACGGACTCTGCTCTTAGCCGTTTACGCGACATGTGGCTCCTCCTTTAGGTTGAATTCTGCCGCCCGCTGCGCCAGCATCCACTCATCCAGCGCGTTTTTCAGGAACCGCCACTTGCCATCCACCTTAAACGCGGGAATCTCTCCGTTCTCGGCAAGTGCCTGCAGCTCGGCTGGGCGCAAGCGCAAATAGTGCGCTGCCTCACGCAAAGTCATCACAGGGTGCAGGTTGCGTGCCATCCACTGCAGCAAGTCATACAGCTGCTGGTTCGTCAGGCGCACCTCGAAGCGCACGGTCTGGATGTTTTCCGAGTCTTCGGTGGGGGGCGGCGTCGGAGTTGGTGCAGCGACCGATGCGCCTTCGTCCACAGGCGCGTGCAGTCGCTGCTGTGAAGCCAGTCGGATTGCGTCTGCCAGATTCATCCTCACCACTCCTTGCCTTTGTAGTCCTGAATCACACCGTGCATGAGGTAGCCGTCGATAAGTTGCGCCTTTTGTGCCATGCCGATGATGAGAGCGTTGTCAGCGAGCTGGCAAATCAGGCGCGGATAGCCCCCTGTGAACTGATACAGTTCGTATAGCGCGTCGGGCGTGAACGGGATACGCTCCCCCGCGTAGCCCGCCACACGCATCCGAAACTCAATCAGGTTCGCCGTCTCCTGTTGGTCCAGCGGCTTGAGTACATGGCGTACTGCTAAGCGCTGCTTGAGCGCTGGCACGCGCTCCAGTTTCTTGTGCAACTCTAACTGCCCCAGCAAAATCAGGCTTATCAGAAACTGGTCGTTCATCTGACAGTTCAGAAGCAGGCGTAGCTCCTCGAAGGTGCTTGCTGGGCGTATCAGGTGTGCCTCGTCAATCATCAGCACCGCGCGCTGCCCACGCTCATACATGTGAATCAAGTGTTCGTGGAGTTGCTGCACCAGCTGCTGTCGATTGCGCGTGTGCGCCTGCACGCCCAACTGATGCAGAATCTCCTGCAGCAGCTGGATGGGGGTCAGAATCGGGTTGACAATCAGGGCGATTTTATACTGGACGGGGTCTAAAATCTCTATGAGTTTGCGGCTGATAGTCGTTTTTCCCAGTCCAATATCGCCCAGCAGCGCGCCCGCGCCGCGATTGCGGGTGATTGCATAGTGCAGCATCACCAGCGCGTCCTCGTGTTCCTTGCTCATATACAGGAACCGCGGATCGGGTGTCAGAGTGAACGGCGGCTCGGTCAAGCCCCAGTACGCTTCGTACATCGCGTGCCCTCCCTATCAGCGTGCGCAACAGCTGATAGACTCGTTCCTAACGGCTCTGGGGCAATTATCGGCAAACCTGCGAGGTTTTGTAGAGGGCTTTTCTCTGGTATACTACTGCAGGAGGCTCGCTATGGGCGAATACCGACTGTTGCTCAGGCATGTTGATGTTCCCGACTATGACGATATTCGCGTTTACGAGCAGTACGGGGGCTACCAGGC
>JANXCK010000045.1 GCA_025060055.1 Fimbriimonadales bacterium
GAGAATCCACAAAGCGTTCAGCCGTTCGTCCACTGATGCGCGTCTCCTTCGCCGTCCTTAGACGATAACATTATACCCGCTGGGTGAATCGCGCGTCAAGGGGGCATATCGGTGCGGCGAACGCCGTGATGCCTTCGACGCAACGCCGACGCTACAGCCACGCTCAGCGTCGCGTTGGCGTCCGCGCCGACAACGGTGCTACTTGAAACCCCGATTGGTAAGTGCCTCACAGATGAAATCGTCTTGTTCTGGGCGCGTCGGGGACGCGCCCCTACAGGGCGCGGTGAATAGGGGCGGGTTCTCAACCCGCCCTGCAGAACAGAGACGATTTCAGCTTGTGAGGCACTTATCAGCGGTTCAGCAGCGCGCCCACATAGCGCAAGATTTCGTTCGCGCTTTCGGGCGTGTAGCCACCTTGCGAGACCATGCGGTCGATCACATCATTAATCTTGCGTAGCTGTTCGGGGTCGGGCGTGCGTGCGGAGGTGGTGATTTTCACCACATCTTTGAGGTCGGCGAACAGTTTGCGCTCGATGGCTTCGCGCAGGCGTTCGTCGCTGCCGATTTCGAAGCGCACGCCGCGCCGCGCCAGCGACGCCACCGAGCGCATAATCCCCTCGCGGAACTCGCGCTTGGCGTTCTCCGACACGCCAATCTGCTCTTCGATGCTGCGCATCAACTTCTCGTCAGGGTCTACCTCCTCGCCCGTGATGGGGTCGCGCACTTTGGTCTTGTTGCAGTAGGCGTCCACATTGTCCAGATAGTTTTCCAGCAAGGTATGCGCTGCTTCCTCGTAGCTGTAGACGAAGAAGCGTTGCACCTCCTTCTTGATTTGCTCGTCGTACTCTTTGCGCACATCGTCCAGCAAGGTGAGCAACTTCTTGCGCTCTTCCTCGTTGCTGGTGTATTCGGTCAACCCGTCGCGGATAGAGCGCAGCACATCGATCGGGGTGATGTAGCCCTTGTCGCCGCGCACCATCGCTGCCGAGAGGCGGTTCAGGATAAACCGTGGCGAGACGCCCGTCATGCCCTCGTCGGGGTACTCTTCGCGCAGCTCCTTGACGTGGCGCTGGTCCCAGTCGCCGACCTGTCGCTCGCCGTCGTAGAGTTTCATCTTGGTCATCAGCGACATGCCGCTCTTCTTGGGAGGCTTGAGACGGCTCAGCACCGCGAACATCGCCGCCACGCGCAGCGAATGCGGCGCAATATGCACTTTAGACAAATCCTGCGTCTCGTCGCTCCACTGCGATTGCTGAATCAGCTTCTCGTAAATGCGCACCTCTTGCGACACCTGCAGGTTGTACGGCACTTTGACCACGAACATGCGGTCAATCATCGCCTCGTTCTCCTTGTTGGAGAAGTAGGCGTTATACTCATATTCGTTGGTGTGCGCCAGCACGACCACATCGGTGTAGATAAGCGCGAACCGCCCGATTTTAATCATCTGCTCGCCCGCGACGGTGTTCAGCTCGTACAGGAACCGCTTATCGGCTTTGAGCATTTCGATGAACTCCATAATCCCGCGGTTCGCTTTGTTCAGTTCGCCGTCGAAGTTGTAGACGCGCGGGTCGGACTCTACGCCGATTTGGGTGAGCAGGTTTAGGTTCACGCTGCCCGTGAGTTCGGACACATCTTGCGATTTCGGGTCGGAGGGCTTGAAAGTGCCGATCCCGACGCGCTCGCGTTCGGAGAACTTGATGCGCACCACGGGCACATCCTGAATGTTCTCGCCCCATTCGTGGCGCAGTTTCCACTGGCACACAGGGCACAGGTCGCCTTCGATATGCACGCCAAACTGCCGTTTGAAATCGGCACGCAGCTCTTCAGGCACAAGGTGCAACGGCTCTTCGTGCATCGGGCAATCTTTGATAGCGTAGACCGCGCCCTCGTCCGTGCGCGAGTAGCGCTCCAGTCCGCGCTTGAGCATTGTCACCAGCGTCGATTTTCCGCCCCCGACAGGACCCACCAGCAACAAGATTCGCTTGCGCACATCCAGTCGCTTTGCAGCAGGCGCGAAATACTCTTCCACCAGCTGCTGCAGCGTGCGATCCAGCCCAAACAGTTCAGAGGTGAAAAACTTATATTCGCGCGGTTGTCCGTCGCCGCGCTCCTCCATGCCCGCGCTGATAATCATGTCGTACACGCGGGCGTGGGCAAGGTTTGCCACCTTCGGGTTCTTCTGCACAATCTCCAGATAGTCCCGAAAAGTGCCTTCCCATGCAATCTGTTTTTCCAGCCGTCGTTGCTCTTCGATTTGGCGCAAGAAGTCGGCTGCGCTCATGCTCGTAGACCCCCTTGTGCGTGGCGCGAGCAGTCGGTTCGCCCTATTCGATTAGGATACATGAGTGCCCCCGCGACACTATTGTATGCATTATCGGTTAGACGCAACTGAAATCGCAGGGGTTTCTAACCCGTGAAGGAGTTGTTCCATACGCGCGGTGCAAACTGCGTATACTTCCGAGGCGAATGCCCGAACGCCGATTCTGAAAGGATACTGCCCGCTGCGGCAGGGGGGATTTCCCTGCCATACTATTATACTACGATTCGGGGCAGATTTGGGTTCCTCAGAGGCAATCTGCACGCCGTTAGGCAGCACAGAAGGCGAATTTTTCAGGAAGAGGAGTACCACCACGACGCGCTGGGCAGAATCGAGCGCAAAGAGGAACACCTGCCCAACGCGCAAGCCAACCTGCGAAAGGTCGCCGAAGTGCGGTACACTTACGACCATCAGGCGCAGCTGATTGCTGAGCAGCGCACAGGGCAGCACGCCTACACCATCAGGTACACTTATGACAAAGTAGGCAACCGCCTCACGCGCACCCGCACGATAAACGGGCAGACAACTGAGGATAGGATGGTTTACAACGCAGCGAACCAGTTGACGAGTCTGAACGGGCAGAGTTGGACGCATGACGCCGACGGGAATGTGACTGTGCGACGCGTGAACGGCGAGACTTGGCTGCTGGAGTATGACGCCGAAGGCAACCTGACCAGTCTGCGACGGCAAGGCGCGAGCGTGGGGTGGCAGTACACCTACGACGGCTTGGGGCGTCGTGT
Source organism: Fimbriimonadales bacterium (assembly GCA_025060055.1). Classification (GTDB taxonomy): domain Bacteria; phylum Armatimonadota; class Fimbriimonadia; order Fimbriimonadales; family GBS-DC; genus GBS-DC. The sequence continues at coordinate 3,058 of JANXCK010000045.1, forward strand.
GCGGGCGCAGTTGGGTTCCCACACGCTGGAGTT
>JANXCK010000096.1 GCA_025060055.1 Fimbriimonadales bacterium
CCCACATTCAGCGAGAGGACGCGACTGTCACGCCGCTGCTCGTAGTCCACGCTGCTGATAAAAATGCTCTCTCGCCCCATACGCTGCATCAGCGTATGGCGCAACGCGCTGTTAGGCGCGTTGAACACCTCAATCGCGCCCAGCACGAACACCTTCGCGCCCTCAGGCGAGAAAAACGACTGCACGATGTTCGCCGCGCTGCCCGACTCACACACAATCACGGTGTGCGGAAAGTGCAAACCTGGCGTTTCGAACCAGTGAATAATCTCGATAACCCCTTCGATGTGCGCTTCGCGTGGGATGTACACATACAGCCCGCTGTCCCACGCAGCGGTGTGCAGTTCGGTGAACTTATCGCCTGGAATAGGCGCAAGGCGTCCTAAGTCGCGCTTTAGCAGCTCGGGGTTTTGCCGCAGCACCTCGTGCAGGTCGCGCACCTGCACGCCTTGCTCGCGCAGCGCGTCGGGCACATCCGCTTCAAAGCCGAACCCTGCCCGATGATACACACGCACGACGGGAGACTCCGTGAGGAATTCGGGCATCTGCTTGGGTGTTTCACCCAGCGGAACCTCGCTCCATGCCACAGCGGGGTACTCCTCTAAGTGCAAACTGGTTATGTCTGTGTAGCGCCAATCCTCTTGCTTAGGGGAGGGGATGGGCAAGTTCACAAATCGGTCGTAGGCTTCGATGCGTCGTTGAATATGCCATTCGGGTTCGCCCAGTGCGCGCGCCCGCTGTTCAAGGCGTGCGCGTGTCAACCCCTGCGGAACATCCTTGAGAACCTCCGTCGTCATTCGCATAGCCTCCTGAATCCTTAGCGTGGCTAAATTATGGCACATGCGCAACGCCGTAGTCAACGGCTCTGGAGGGCGTTCGAAAACTGTCTTCGGGAGCGACGGCTCAAGCCGTTGCTCTGCAGACGAAGCCGATCTCCGTCGGCTTCTTAGCCCGCGCAGGCGAGCTTCGTTTGCACAGGAACAGCTTTAGCCGTCTTTTCTGCAGGCACTTTTCGAACACCCTCACGGCTCTGCCTGCGATAGGTACAATTGCTCGGAGGCTGACAGACGATGCCGTCGGAAATGATTCATCTGGAAGGGCATGTTATCGACTCGCTGACCCTGTCTAAGGTGCTGGACATCCTTTCCTCTTACGAAGGCGTGCGCTACGAGGTGCGCCATGCGAAGATTGGGCACACGCGCACCGAGATTAGCAAGTTCGACATTCAGGTAGAGGCGGAAACGGAGGAGTTGTTGGAGCGCGTGCTGGAGGAGGTGCAGCAGCACGGTGCGTTCTTTTCGCATGCCGACGCGCGGCTCGAACCCGCGCCTAAAGACGGCGTCTTCCCCGAAGATTTCTATTCCACCACCAATCTGGAGACCGCTGTGCGCATCCATCACCGCTGGGTGCGCGTGGAAAATATCGAGATGGACTGTGCAATCCGCGTCTGGCAGGAGGATGGTCGCTGGCGTGCGGCGACCGTGCCGATGGCGCGAGTGAAGCAAGGCGACTTGATCGTGGTGGGGCATGAGGGCATTCGCGTCACGCCGCCCGAGCGACGCGATCCAACTTCGGTGTTTGCGTTTATGGGCAGCGATGTTTCGTCGGAGAAGCCCAAAGAGCGTGCTGTGCGTGGCGTCGCCGACGAGGTGCGCAAGGCGAAAGCGCGCGGCGAGAAAGTGCTGTTCGTGGGTGGACCCGCGATTATTCACACGGGGGCAGGTGTATACCTTGAGCAGCTCCTGCGCAACGGCTGGATCGATGTGCTGTTTGCGGGCAACGCGTTGGCGGCGCACGACATCGAATCGGCGTTGTACGGCACTTCGCTGGGCGTCTCCCTCGATTTAGGCGCGCCTGTCGCTCACGGGCATCAACATCACATCCGCGCCATCAACAAGATTCGGCTGCTGGGCGGGCTGAAACAGGCTGTGGAACAAGGCGTTCTCACCAAAGGTGTGATGTATACCTGTATCAAGTACGGTGTGCCGTTTGTGCTGGCGGGCAGCATTCGCGACGACGGACCGCTGCCCGAAGTGATTACCGATGTGCTGGAGGCGCAGGATGCGATGCGAGCGCACATTCCGGGCGTCGGCGTTGCGATTATGGTCGCTACTACACTGCACTCGGTGGCGACTGGCAACATGCTGCCCGCGTCGGTGCGCGTGTTCTGCGTCGATAACGACGCCGATACTGTCATCAAACTCACCGATCGCGGCACGCACCAAACCTTCCCCATCGTGACCGACTGCCACTTCTTTATGAAGGAGCTGGCACTTCATTTGGTGGAGCCGTTTCGCAAAGGCTGACCCCCATCCCTCTCCTGTGGTTTCCCTGCGCGAGGCGGGAGGGGGAACCTCGCGGAGGGGTTATAATACCGATTGGGGTGTCAAGTGAAACACGGCTAAAGCCGTTGCTGTGCAAACCAAGCCCGCCTACGCGGGCTACAGCCGACGGAGGTCGGCTTGGTCTGCACAGGAACGGCTTCAGCCGTTCAGAATACTGTGCCGTTTGAAACCCCGATTGGTATAAGTGCTTCCAACAAGGTTAAGTCGTCCCGTTTTCTCACCCTCACCCCCCTAACCCCCCTCTCCCAGAGGGCGAGGGGGAACTCGGCTTCCCTCCCCTCGTGGGAGAGGGGCTGGGGGTGAGGGTCAAAAAGGGAGCTTTTAACTTTTGAGGCACTTACTATACTAACCAACCTCACAGCACGAAGTGCCAGAAAACCGCGCCGTAGGTGCGCTTCGGGGTGATTTCCGCGCCTGCGGAAAAGCCCAGCCGCAGGCGAACGCCCGCAAACAGCGAGCCGCCCCGCGGTGTCAGCACGCCTACTACGAAAAGCGTGCCGTTCTTGTCCGAGCGCCAGAAGTCCGTGCCCAGTGCGAGGCGGAAGTCGCGCCCTGCGCTGTAGATTGCCCCGATGCGCACGGTCGGCGCGAACAAGCGAGGCGCGTTGCTGGGATTCGCCTGACCCTCGAACCGCGCCTGCAAATACTGGCGCACCATCCGAAACAGAGGGCGTTGCACCAACCCGCCGCCGAAATGCCCCGTGTTGAGCCAGAACACCTTCGGGTTGCCCAGAGCGCGAATCAGTTTCTCGGTATCTTCTGTCGGCACGACGATATCGAACCGCGCGCCGATGACGAAAGTCTTTGCGCCATGTTCGGGCGTGAGCAGGTTCAGCGGCTCCACAGGCGCGAGTTCCGCCCGCAATCGCTCAAGGGTATAGCCGTCGCGACGCAGTCGTGCCCGCGCACGGATTGCCAGCACTGACTCCCACAGCACATGCGCCAAGTCTGCACCGCCCAGAATCAGCACAGCGGTATGCACGCGCGGCTCCACCGCCAGCACTGTAGACCCCAGAATCGCACCTAAGCTAACCCCTACCAACGCGATGCGCTCTGGGTCGATTTCAGGTTGCCTTTGGAGCCAGTCGAACGCGCGGCGCACATCCCATGTGGCTTGAACCGTCGCCTCGCGCAGCAGGGCGACATCGCCTGCCAAGATGAGGTCGCCACTGCCGTAGCCAGGCGGCGTGCGCTGCATGTGGTACGGCAAGGTCATCAGCAACACGGCGATTCCGTGGCGCACCAGCTCGCGTGCCAGCCCCATTTCCAGTTCGGGGCGGCGGATGCCCAAGCTGTGCAGCAGCACGACGGTCGGGGCGCGCCCCACGCGCTCAGCGGGAACCAGCCACCACGCCCGCACGGTGTTGTTGGCAGGGAAGCGGCTCGCGAACGCGCTGGGGAACTCCACACGGTATTCGATGTACCCGTCCCGACGGATGCTGCTCAGCAGGCGCGAGGGGAACACGGGGTCTAACGGGGCACGCAGGTCTTGCGCATGGCAGAGCGCAGTGCCGAGCGCGAGCAGCCATAGGCACGACGCGCCGCGGCGTGAGGCGTTGAGCCATCCGCGCACGGCAACGACGAGGCTCAGCGTAAGCAGCAGCGCGTACAGCGCCATCCCTGCCCGACTCAAGGTCGCCGCCTCATCGCCCGCCCAGTACGCCAGCCAAAAGGCGAGCATCGCCAGCACCAGCCAGCCCGCTGCTAACACGCTGCGCATCGCTCCAACGCCTCACGAATTGCGCTCTTCGGTATGTTCCGCTCCACCCGCGCGTTTCCTATGCTTTCCAGCAGCACGATACTCACCGAGTCGCCGACGCGCTTTTTGTCGGTGTGCATCGCCTCAAGGACAGTGTCCGCATCGATACCTGCAGGCAGCTGTGTGGGTAGCCCCGCCGCGGCGATTGTTGCCCGCAGCTCCACAACGACCTCCGCAGGCGTGATGCCCAGCTGCTGACCCAGTTCTGCCTCGACAATCATCCCTACCGCAATCGCTTCGCCGTGCAGCCAGTGGCGGTAGCCCAAGGCGGTCTCGATGGCGTGTCCAACGGTATGTCCAAAGTTGAGCAAGGCACGCCTGCCCGTCAGGTCGCGCTCGTCTTCGGAGACAATCTGCGCTTTGAGCGCGACACAGCGAGCAATCGGGAGCGCCCACTCATGAGATTCTCGGCAAACGCGCTTGGTTGACAGAACACCTTGAGCCAGCATTGTTCGCAGGCGATACCATAGTCCCCGATGGAGGGCGATGCCGTACTTGAGCATTTCGGCAAAGCCATTCCGCCAGTGGCGCGCGGGCAAAGTGCGCAGCGTGTCGGGGTCAATCAGCACCTGCATCGGCTGATGGAACGCGCCCACCAAGTTCTTGCCTTGTGGCAGATCGACGGCAACCTTGCCCCCGATGCTGGAATCCACTTGCGCCAGCAGGGTCGTCGGGATTTGTGCAAACGGGATACCACGCATGTAGGTCGCTGCGACAAACCCGCCCAAATCGCCCAGCACGCCGCCGCCCAGCACGACGATCAGGCTACTTCTGTCTAATCCTGCTTGGAGTAGCTGCGCGTACAGGCGTGCTGCGCTGCGCAGGGACTTCATGCGCTCACCCGACGGCACGACGAGAACCACCGTCGGAACGCCCCGCCGCGCGAGCGCGTCCCGCAACGGTTCTGCCCAGCGAAGCAGGGGTCTGTGTGTTAGCAGCGCAACGCGAGTGGGATGGATTTGCTCCAGCAGGCATGTCGCCGCGTGCATGCTGAGTCCAGGTGCGATTTTCACTTCGTAGCCGTGCGGCTGACCTGCCAGCACAGGGATGGTGAGGGGTGTGTCGGGCGCGGGGTGACAGACACGCTGCAGGATGTTGGCAACTTGGGCGGGCGTAAGCGTGTCCACTTCCACAACCCAGTCCGCTTGTTCATAGAGCGGCTCACGCGCCTCAAGAATCGACTTCAGCGTTTCGCGCGGCGTGGCAGTGCGCAATAAGGGGCGGTTTGCGCTCCGCCGCAGGCGACCCCAGAGCGTCTCCAGAGACGCCTTGAGGTACACGAGCCAGCCTGTTTGACGCATGCGGGCGCGGTTGCGCTCACACAGCACCGCGCCGCCCCCCGTAGCAACGACACCCGCAGGTTGACACGCCACTTCTTCAAGTGTGGCACTCTCCAGCTCGCGAAAGCGCGCCTCGCCGAATCGCT
>JANXCK010000129.1 GCA_025060055.1 Fimbriimonadales bacterium
GGCAGGTTCCTGAATCGCAGAAAAGGCACTCCAGAGAAGACACCCGCCAATCTGGTGGAGTTCAACCCGTCGACCCACTACTGGGCAGAGGTGGTGATTGCACCCATCTATGACGAACAGGGTCAACTGCTGGGCTACTGCGGTATTCAGTACGAGATTACCGACACCGTGTTGCGAGAGCAGGAGTCGGCACGGCAGGCGCAGATGCAGCAGCTTCTGACCCGCCTCGCTATGTTATTACAAGGCGGAGGCGCCACTGACGGCACGCTTGGAAGCGGCGCGACTGGCGTTGATTGAGCAAGGCGTGCTTAGCGCAGGCGACGGACTGGCGGTCTGGGAAAAGCAAGGCGAAACGCTTCGGCTGGTGGGCGCCACGACCCCTGTACAGGACTATTTTCAAACGGGCTGGCGCGAACTGATTGCTGCCGAGTGGCGTGCGGAGACGCCACGCCTTTCAAATCCCGCTCCAGTGGATGGGGCACACTGTGGGGATGGCAATCGCAGTGTGCGAGCAGAGCGCGGGATGGTGTGCATTGAACAGGGCGAACATACCCGATGCCTTCTGGGCGCAGTTGGGCGAACTGCTGGCGATGACGCTGATGAACGAGCAGTCGCGCCGTGCCCTGCTGGAAGCCAAGCAGGAAGCCGAACGACTTGCGCAAACCCGCACCGAGTTCCTCGCTAACATGAGCCACGAGATTCGAACCCCGATGAACGGCGTGCTGGGCATGCTGAACCTGCTCAAGGCGACACCCCTCACCGACGAGCAGCGCGATTTGCTCAACACCGCCGAGACCAGCGCCAAGCACCTGCTGGAAATCTTGAACGACATCCTGCATCTTGCCAAAATCGAGGCGGGGCAGATGCGTCTGGAGCGCACGCCCACCGACCTGAAACGGCTCGTGCGTGAGACCTGCGAAATGCTGCGCCCACAAGCGCAGCTCAAAGGGTTATTACTGCGCGAGGAGCTGCCCACCGATGCCGAGCTATACGCCCTTGCTGACCCCACACGCCTGCGTCAGATTTTGCTGAACCTGCTGAGCAACGCCGTCAAATTCACCGAGCGCGGCGAAGTGGTGGCACGCCTGCAACGGCTCGACACCGACGAGACCGCGCTCCGCGTGCGCTTCGAGGTGCAAGACACGGGCATCGGCATCCCCCCAGAAAAGCAGCAGCAGATTTTCGAGCCGTTCCGTCAAGCCGACGGCTCCACCACGCGCAAGTACGGCGGCACAGGGCTGGGCTTAGCCATCTCGAAGCGACTGGTCGAGCTGATGGAGGGGCAAATGGGCGTCATCAGCGAGCTAGGCAACGGCTCCACCTTCTGGTTCGAACTGACCCTACCCGCTTCCGAACCGCCCGCGCATGTGCAACTGGAGCAATCCTTGCGCACTGGTGAACCAACTGCTCTTACGGGTCTGCGCGTGTTGGTCGCTGAAGATAACTATGTGAACCAGAAGGTGATTCGTCGCACGCTGGAGCAGTGGGGCATCGAGGTGCAAATCGCCGAGAACGGCAAGCAGGTGCTGGAGTGGCTGGCGCGGGAGCCGTTCCACTTGGTGCTGATGGACTGCCAGATGCCTGAGATGGACGGCTACGAAGCTACGCGGCGCATTCGCGCCTACGAGCAGTCACGCGGGCTGCACATCCCCATCATCGCGTTGACCGCTAATGCCTTAGAGGGCGACCGCGAAAAATGCCTCGCATGCGGCATGGACGATTACCTCAGCAAGCCGATTCATCCCGATTCGCTGTGGGAGAAACTATCGCAGTGGGGGCTGCCACGCGTGCATCAGGCAGCGTAGGGCGTTTGGGTCGCCGCGCCGACAAATTCTGTCGCCTGCGCGATAGTATCATGCGCAATGCGTTGGCTATACTCATGTGGCTATGTGTGGTATTTCGTTGCCTGCGTACCCACTGCCGCAAGAGAAAGTGTTGCACGACCCGCGCGAGACGCATCTACGGAATGTGCGCCAGCTGACCTTCGGCGGCGAGAACGCCGAAGCGTACTTTTCGTTCGACGGCAAGAAACTGATTTTCCAAAGCACGCGCCCGCCCTTCAAAGCCGACCAGATGTTCACGATGAACATCGACGGCTCGGAGGTGCGCCTCGTCTCTACGGGCAAAGGGCGTTGCACCTGCGGATACTGGTCGCCCGACGGCAAAAAGATTCTGTACAGCTCCACCGATTGGTGGAGCGCGGAGCCGCCCCCTCCGCCCGACCGCTCGCAGGGCTATGTGTGGGGGCTGTTTCCGTACCGACTCTTTATGGCGAACGCGGACGGCTCCGAGCGGGTCGCGCTCACCGACGACGATGCTTACAACGCCGAAGGTTCGTTCCACCCGCGCGGCGACCGCGTGCTGTTCACCACCACCCGCTGGGGCAACATCGACCTCGCCGAACTCAACCTGCGCACTAAGCGCATCAAACGCCTCACTACCGAACTCGGCTACAACGGCGGACCGTTCTACTCGTGGGATGGACGCTACATCGTGTACCGCGCCTACCACCCAAAAACCGACGAGGAAATCAAAGAGTTTCAAGACCTG
>JANXCK010000177.1 GCA_025060055.1 Fimbriimonadales bacterium
CTGGCGCTCACGAACGCGCTGCGCAGCCTCGACCGACTGGTGGGCTATGTCTACACCGAACTCACCGACATCGAATGGGAACACAACGGCGTATACAACTACGACCGCAGCCCGAAAGAGTACGGTTTCGATTTCTGGGCAGAGCGGATGAGCGTGCGCGATGTGTTCTCGGAAGATTTTATTGTGATTGATGTGCCTGCTATCAAGCGCGCCGCGCCAGGCGAGCTCGTGCAAGTGCCGATTCTGTTCAGTCACTACTCTGGGCGGTTCAGTGAAAAACCGTTCACGCTGCTGTACCGACTGGACTACATCGACGCGCTCGGCAATCGGCGGCGCGGCAAGGTAGAACGCCAAGTATTTGCACGGACGCCCCCGCATCGGCTCACACCGCTCACCATCGCCCGCCTGCAGATGCCCAGCGAGCCGTGCCTTGCGACTTTGGTTGTGTGGGCGGAAGACTGGGAACGCCGACGCATCCACACGAACTACACCCAGTGGCTGGTGGGGATGGAGCAGCTGCCCGCTTTCGAGCTCAAGCGCGGGCGCGTGATTGTGCGTTTCAAGCCCACTGCGTACGCTGCGAGTGCGTTCAACCTGCAGAGTCAGCCTGAGAAGCCGATGCAGGGCAAGCACTGGGCACGTGGGCACGGGTTTGTGGAATATACCGTTCCTATCCCCGAGGGCGTGTCGCTCGGTGAGGTTAAGCGGTTGCGGCTGCGGATGGAGGTCAGCGCGAAGGCAGGGCGCGAGAAGGTGGACTGGGCGCAGCGCGTCCACCCCGACGATTACCCCCAGACCGACGGCAAGAAGTACCCCTCGCGCGTGCTGGTGGACATCGCGGGCGAGCGCGCAGCCGTCTGGGAGCTGCCCGACGACCCTGCCGATGCGCGAGGCGTGCTATCACACTGGGCAGGCATCGAGCGCGGTTCCTATGGCTACCTGTGCGAAGCGACGCTGGAAATGAACCCCGTCATTCGGGCACGCTTACAGCAAGACCGCCAGATTCGTATCCGCCTCACCGTGCCGCCCGAACTGCCCGGCGGAATCGCCATCTATGGCGCGTCGATGGGGTGCTATCCAGTGGAGCCTATGGTGATGTTGGAGTAAGTGCCTCCAACATAGAATCGTCCTGCTTTGGGCGCGTTGGGAACGCGCCCCTACAGGGCGTCTTGGGTAGGGGCGGGTTCGAAACCCGCCCAGCAGAAAAGGGACGATTCATTCTCGGAGGCACTTACCGATCGGGGTTTCAAATGATTGATTTGCCTTCATCCCCTTGCCCCCCTCTCCTACGCGGTGAGAGAGGGGGCAATGGGGTGAGGGTGGTACGGCGTCTGAAACGGTGATTGGTATTACAAGTCAAGAAAACTTCCAGTATGACTTGCAGCACACGCTCCAAGAAAAACCTGCCCATACCTCAACAGTCCTTTGCCGACAGGTTCACCGAACAGGTACACTACATGTGAGCAAACAGGGGGACGATTGGGGTGGAACCGTTGCCTTCGCTTATTTGGATTTTGATTGCAGTTGGCGGCTTGATAGCCGCTGGCTACTACTGGTATCAGACCGTGTACGACAAAGAGCGTCGCCGTCGTGCAGCCGAGTCTGCACGAGACGATGATAGCATAGAAGCCGATTTCGCCAGCGACAGCGAACACGACGATACCCACGACAGTTCATGGGGAGACGGCTTCGGCGACGGAGGAAGCGGCGACGGGGGTGGGGGCGGAGGCGACTAATAGGAAATCTCGAACCGTGCGCGAATCCTGCGCCCCGTCGTAGGAGAACACGGATGGTGATGGAACTCGTGCTCGGAACGGGATTGCTTGCCATGCAACAGCCAACCTACAAGCTCCAGCCCTACCTGCAGGATCGCAGCGCGTATTACACGACACGGCACGGCTTGCCCGACGCGCCCGTGCTGAGCCTTGCGATTTCGGGCGAGCGGGTGTACGCAGGCACTGAGAAGGGAGTCGCTGTAGCGGCGCTGAGCCAGCCACATCAGTGGCGCGTGGTCGCCAGCCAGCCTGCGCGTGCGCTCATCCCCGATGGAGCGGGCGGCATATACGGCATTGACGGAGCCGTGCTGTTCCAACTCACGGCAGAGGGCGAAATCCGCACGCTCTACACTGCCAACTCGGAACTGCTTGGAATGCAAGCGGCGCGCGAGGGCGGCATTTGGCTGCTCACAGCGAGCCAGCTGCTGCGCTTCGAGCAAGGCACAGTGCGCGAAACCTACGCCGCACCGACCCGTCGCCAGTTCCGCTGGTTCCACCAAGATGCGCGCGGGCGCGTTTTCGCTTTCGCCGAGGGCAAGCTGGAGCGACGGATGTATGTGTTGAAGCCTCCATCCCCTGCCGCTGCGCCACGCTTCGGGAGAAGGGATCCTGCTCCACCCGCGCCAAAGTCGGAAGAAACCCATGCGGAATGGCAGCTCGTGCCGATTGTCGACAATCGCGGGCGCTTCTACGACGATGCATGGCTCTGCGCAATCAGCGACTCGATGGGGCATCTGTGGATTGGCGCGCGTTCAGGGCTGATACTCGGCGATGGGGCAGGCTGGTTCCTTTCACGCGAGGTGTACGACGGTGTTCCAACCGCGCCCGCCGCGCCCACGACTGAACTCATTCCGCCGTATGGCTTTATCCGCTGCCTCGCGTTTGCGCCTAACGGCGACCTATGGGCAGGCACGCCCGAAGGCGCGTGCCGCCTGCGCGAAGGTAGGTGGAGCTACTTCTGGGGCAAACGCTGGCTGCCAGGCAACGCGGTGTACGCTATCGCCGTCGATCGCCAAAGCCGCGCGTGGATTGCTACAGACAAAGGCGTGGCGTGCATTGAGTCAGTGCGGATGACCCTACGCGAGAAAGCTGCGCACTACGAGAACCTCATCGCGCTCCGCCATAACCGCAACGGCTTCGTAACAGGTGGCGAGTGGAGCAATCCCGATGACCCCGCCAGCTGGAGAATCGAGGCGAGCGACAACGACGGGCTATGGACTGCCCTCTACTGCGCTGCGCAGGTGTTCCAATACGCTGCCACCAAAGACCCCGCCGCCCGCGAACGCGCCCACAAATCAATGCACGCATTGCTGGAACTGGAACGGCTCACGGGCATCCCTGGCTTCCCCGCGCGTAGCATCATCCGCAAAGATGAAACGGGCTACATCCAGTCGCGCGGCGAATGGCACGAATCGCCTGTCGACCCTAACTACATCTGGAAAGGCGACACCAGCTCCGACGAACTCGACGGGCACTACTTCATCTGGGCAGTGTACTACGACCTGTGCGCCGATGACGCTGAGAAGCAGCGGATTCGCGGCGTGGTACAGCGCGTAACCGACCACCTAATCCAGCACAACTGGCAGCTCATCGACAAGGACGGTAAGCCGACTCGTTGGGCAGTCTTCAATCCCGAAGCGCTCAACGACGACCCTGTCTGGGAAGAGGAGCGCGGGTTGAACGCGCTCTCGATTCTGTCGCACCTCAAGGTCGCCCACCACATCACGGGCGACTCAAAGTATCAAGAGGCGTATGAGACACTGATTCGCCAACATCACTATCTGATAAATGCCGTGACGCAGAAAATGCTCCCACCCTACTCGGTAAATCATTCGGACGACCAGCTGGCGTTTTTGTGCTATTATCCGCTGCTCCTGTATGAGCGCGACCCTGACTATCGGCGACTTTGGCTGATGAGCTTGGAGCGCAGCTGGCAGATTGAGCGCCCTGAGCGTAGTCCGCTGTTCAACTTCATCTACGGGGCGGTCACAGGCAAGCCGTGCGATGTAGAGGCGTCGGTACAGACTTTACAGGAGTGGCCTCTCGACCTGCGCAACTGGCAGTGTCGCAACAGCCATCGGCTGGATGTGGTGTTGGACACCAACAAAAGTCGTTTTGGCGACTGGCAATCGGTTCAGATTGTGCCCTACAGCGAGCGGGAGGTGATGCGCTGGAACGGCAACCCGTATCGTCTGGACGGGGGTGACCCGTTGGGCAGGGGCGAAGACGACGGGGCAGCGTTCCTGCTACCCTACTGGATGGGGCGGTATCACAGGCTGATTGAGGAGTAGTCGTGGCGCAAGGTATAATCTTTTCGGAGGCGAAACCCTATGCAAAATGGCAACGGCTCTATCCGCACCATCCGTCTGAAGGTGCGGCGGCAGGACGGACCGAACCAAAAGCCTTACTGGCAGGAGTTCAGCTTGCCGTACCGCCCGAATATGAATGTTATCTCCTGTCTGATGGAGATCCAGCGCAACCCCGTCGATAGCCACGGGCGCGCTGTCTCGCCCCCCGCATGGGAAGCGGCTTGCTTAGAGCAAGTGTGCGGCACCTGCACGATGGTGGTGAACGGCATGGTGCAGCAGTCGTGCGCCGCGCTGATTGACCAAGTGGGCGTGCACAAGGGGGATACTATCGAGGTCACCTTAGAACCGATGAGCAAGTTCCCCGTTGTGCGCGACCTAATCGTGGATCGCAGTCGGATGTTCGAGGCGCTCAAGAAGCTGCAGGCGTGGGTGCCGATGGATGGCTATCACGACCTTGGCCCGGGTCCGCGCGTGGACGACGCGACACGCGAACTGCGCTACGCATTCGCACGCTGCATGACCTGCGGCTGCTGCATGGAGGCGTGCCCGCAGTATAACGAGCATTCGGCGTTTATTGGTCCCGCGCCGATTGCGCAGGCGAAGCTGTTCAACCTCCACTATGCGGGCGCGACGCTGGCAAACGAGCGACTGGAAGTGCTGACGGGACCCGAAGGCATCACGGGTTGCGGGAATGCGCAAAACTGCGTAAAGGTGTGCCCGAAGGGGATCCCGCTCACCCGTGCGATTGCCGAACTGCACCGCGATACGACCCTCTATCGCCTCAAGAAGTGGCTGGGCATCATCCCAGAGAAGCTGGTGGGCGAGGGCGCCGAGTGATGCGCATCTTGGTCACGAACGACGACGGAGTGTACGCCGAGGGGATTCGGCTGCTGGCGCAGCGGCTGAAGCCTCTCGGCGAAGTGTTCATCGTGGCGCCCGATCGCCCCCGCAGCGCCACTGGGCACTCGATTACGCTGCACAAGCCTCTGCGCCTGCACCGCGTGCATCTGCCCGATGGCTCAATTGCTTACGCCACCAACGGCACGCCCACCGATTGCGTGACGCTGGGCGCTCACGCCGTGCTAAACCATCAGGTGGACTTAGTGGTGTCGGGCATCAACGCCGGACCGAACTTAGGTTGGGATTTGACTTACTCTGGCACGATTGCTGCAGCGATTGAGGGCGCAATTCACGGCATTAGCGCGTTCGCCGTGTCGCTGGCGGCGGAGGATGTGTTGCCTTTAGCCCGCGCGGAGGCGACGAACGAGCCGTTCCAGAGCGAGTTGCCACCGATGCACTACGAGACCGCCGCGCTCGCTGCGTTGAATATTGCCCGCCTGCTGCGCGAGCATCCCCTGCCTGAACACACCTTCTTGAATGTGAATGTACCGAACCTGCCGATCCACGAAATCAAAGGCTATCAGATTACCGCCTTAGGCAAACGGCAGTACGCAGACCGCATCGAGTCGCGTGTCGACCCCGCAGGGCGACCCTATTACTGGCTAAGCGGCAGCTTGGTGGA
>JANXCK010000261.1 GCA_025060055.1 Fimbriimonadales bacterium
ACGCGAAGGTGTTCAAGCCCGTGTTGCGCACCGAAGCCGAGTACGCGCCCCATCGCCAGCGCAACTTGGGCAACATCGACCGCGACGGCAACCCTCGCACAGACGAGCTGATGGATTTGGAGTAGTCTAATACAATCGGTGGGGCAAACGCCGTGATCCGTCGGCGAGGACGCCGACACTACGCTGGGCGTGCCTGTAGCGTCGGCGTCTCGCCGACGATGGCGCTACTTGAAACGCCGATTGGTATAAGTGCCTCAGATGTGAAATTGTCTTGTTTTGGGCGCGTCTGCGACGCGCCCCTACAGGGCGTGGTGGGTAGGGGCAGGTTCCTAACCCGCCCTGCGGAAAACAGGACGATTCAACCTCAATCAGTACGATGGTGTCCTTGCCATCGTGGGGCGACGGCAAGACGCCGTCGTACCTGAGACCTGCCTTGCAGGTTTCGGAACGATATTGACCTTTGAGGCACTCAGCCACGCTAAGGTATCCTAACGGCTTGAGAACAGAATGTTCTGGCGACACGCGGAGACGGAAGCGCGGCAAGTGACCCCAGACGAGTCGGAATGGTTCCTGCGCGTGCTGTGTGTAGGCTTTGGCTTGGAACTCGGCTCGGCGCGGCGATTTTTTTACGATGATCCCTACTTTGAGGTCAATCAGCGCTGGGGGCTGTGGCTGCACGAACGCGAGGGCGCGAAACTGGTCTCGATTCTGACGGCAATTCCGCTTTCGATGTGGGTTGGCACGCGCTCGGTGAACTGCTACGGGATTGCAGGTGTGGCAACGCTGCCTGACTATCGGCGGCGCGGGTTCGCGGCGGAACTGCTGAAACGCGCTCTGCGCCGCCTCTACGCTGAAGGGGCACCACTTGCTGTATTGCAGGCGTTTAACCACGAGTTCTACCGCAAGTTGGGCTGGGAGACGGTGGGCATGATTGCGCACGCGCGCCTTGCGCCGAAACAGCTGCCACGCTACGAGCCGACGCATCTGCGCCGTGCAACCCCAGGCGACCGCAACGCCGTGATGCAGCTGTACGCCGATTACGGCAAGCGACGCACAGGCAGCCTCGAGCGCGACGCACGCCGCTGGGACTACCTGTTTTGGAACCTGCCGAACCTGTGGGTCTGTGAGGCGCAGGGGCGCATTGAGGGCTACCTGTTTTACGATTTTCTCGATTCAGGCTGGACACTGCGCGTGCGCGAGCTGGTCTGGAGCAGCGAGCGGGCGCGGCGCGCTCTGCTGGGCTGGCTCGCCACTAACGAGGAGTCGGTGCAGCAGGTGGAGTTCCAGATGCCCCTCGACGAACTCGCTGCGCTGGGGTTGACGGGCTGGAGCGCGCCTCCGACCGAGCCGACGCAACCGCTCTACACCGTGCAGGTTTTGCCGAACTTGATGGCGCGCCCCGTGCAACCGTTAGCGCTGCTGCGCGTGCTGGTGGCGGGCGTGCCCGCGCCTGCGGCGTTCTGTCCGTTCAACCTGCGCGTGCGCGACAGCGTTCTCAAAGCGACCAGCGATGTTGTGGGTATCACCCAATCCGACGGCGTAGTGCAGGTTGGCGGGGAGCAGCCCAACGCGCCCATGCTCACTGTGACGCCCCAAACGCTGGCGCTGCTTGTGTTCGGCACGCTAAGCGTCCACGAGCTGCACGCACGACGCATTCTGAGCGCACCCGAGCCGCTATTAGAGACCTTAGACGCGCTGTTTCCAGTGCGCAAGCCGTGTCTGGCGCCGATTGACTTCTTTTGAGGAAGTCAGCCCATTTCCATCGTCCCGTCCGCATCGCCCATCATCCGCGGGGGTGGCGCGTCGCTGGAGCTGGGCTGATACAGGTCAACAGGCGTGCCGAACCGAGGCGTGGCGTAGGGCAGGTGTGTGCTACCCCGCGCGAGGATGTGCAGGTAATTCGCGCTATCGCCCTCATAGGGCACGCCGTGGTTCCACGGCACCCACGAACGCGCATTGCAGTAATGGCACACAAACGACCGTCGCCAGCGGTCAGCGGTACGGTTCGGATACGAGCGATGGAGCAAGTGCCCGTCGAAAAACAGCACATCGCCAGGTGCCATTGGCACGGGAATCGGCGGCGGATACTTGCGCACCACCTGCGTCAAGGTGTTCTGCGTGTCATCCAGATGGCTCACATTCTCGACCTCGTGCAGGTCGTCGAAGGCGTTCGCGGCATGGACATGCGCGTAGGTGTTATTGCGTGGCGGGTAGATAGGCTCGCAGTGCGAGCCGGGCACAACCCACAGGCAGCCGTTGAGTTCGTCCGCTGGCTCCAACGCCAGCCACGCGCCAATCAGCGTGTCGGGATAGGTCGTGATGTAGTACGAATCTTGGTGCCAGCCCTGACCGCCCGTGCCAGGCGGGTTGTGAAACAGCATCGTCTGCAGCGCCAGCACATCGGGACCAATCAGCGCTTCCAGCACATCGAGGACGCGCGGGTGCAGCAAGCCCCATTCGGCGATTGGGTCTACTCGGTGCAGCTGGTGGGCGCGCGTGCCCTGCTGCACTGCGGCGTGAGGGGTCTGCTCCCCCTGCTGCGGCAGCGGCTTGCCTTGCCAACAGGCAACTGCCCACTCGTACAGGCGTGCCACATCCTCGGCGGGCACAAGCCGCTCCACCTTCAGATACCCCTCGCGCCGATACTGCACATACTCTTCCACCTTGACCTTGTAGCGGTCAGCACGCTCCGTCGCTCTGGGCAGGTACGGCATAACGAGCTCGAGATTCGCGCTAAACCGAACCGTTCCTGCTTGGCGGGCTGAGCGGGTAGAATCTTGCAGGAGCGACCTGTGTCGCTGACCCGTCGCTGCACAAACCTGTTGGTAGGAGCGTGTCTATGAAACTGTTCCGTTTCGAAACCGAGCAGGTAATCCCTGCACCGTTGGAAGTGGTGTGGGACTTCTTTTCCAGTCCCGTGAACTTGAAGACAATCACACCACCGTATATGGGCTTTGATATCCTCACGCCCGTGCCGAACAAGATGGAGGCAGGGCTGATCATTGCCTACACAGTACGCCCACTGTTTGGCATCCCGATGCACTGGGTCACCGAGATTACTCATGTGGAGCCGTTGCGCTTTTTCGTAGACGAGCAGCGGTTCGGACCGTACCGCTTCTGGCATCATCGGCACACCTTCACGCCCGTTGAAGGGGGCGTGCATATGCACGATTTGGTCTACTACGCGCTCAAACAGCCGTTGATCGATGGCTGGATTAACAAGTATCTGGTGCGCCCGCGTATCGAGGAGATATTCGAGTTTCGTCGACACAAGATTATCGAGCTGTTCGGTGCGGCGCCTGCAGGAACAGCTGCACACGCTGCGTGGCGCTAAGAGGCTGTTTAAGAAATAGACGGCTGAAGCCGTTCCTGTGCAGACGAAGCCCGCCTTCGCGGGCTAAAAGCCGACGCAGGTCGGCTTGGTTTGCACAGCAACGGCTTTAGCCGTTAGGGGTATGCGCCATTTCTTATACCAATCGGGGTTTCAAGTAGCACAATCGTCGGCGAGGACGCCGACGCTACGCAAGGTGGGTCCGTAGCGTCAGCGTCCCGCTGACGATCTGCGTCGCTTGAAACCCCGATTGGTATAATACCAATCGCCGTTTCAGACGTCGTGTTGCCCTCACCCCCTGCCCCCTCTCCCACCGCGTGGGAGAGGGGGGGAGTCGGACTCCCCTCTCCCGCGTGGCGGGAGAGGGGGCTGGGGATGAGGGCACAACGACATTTGAAACCCAGATTGGTACAAGAATGCGAGCGGGCTTTCGTAGCGTCGGCGCCCGCGCCGACGAGGGCACGGACACGACTGTCCGTGCCACATTTGCACGGGCTGGAAGCCCGTGCCACAGGCGATCTGGCAAGACGCCGACGCTACGAAAGCCTGTCTGCATGCTCAAACAGTCTCTCAATCGAAAATATCGAACAGGTCTTCGAACCAGTCGCGCTTTTTACGACGCCTGCGCTTGTGATACTCGTCGTAGTAGTATTCGTCGTCGTCCTCGTAGCGGGGCTGAGGACGCGGCGGGGCAGAGTAGGTTGGCGCGGGCGGAGACGCAGGGGCAGACGACGCACCCCGCATCAGACTCTGAGTTTCCTGCACATGCCGCTCAATAATCTTGTCCAGCTCGCCTCGATCCAGCCACACCCCCCGACAGTTCGGGCAATAGTCGATTTCGATTCCCGCACGCACTGCAATTTGCAGCTCGGTGTTGCAGACAGGGCATTTCATAGCGTCGGGATTATACCCAACAGCGTAGCACA
Organism: Fimbriimonadales bacterium; assembly: GCA_025060055.1. Taxonomy (GTDB): domain Bacteria; phylum Armatimonadota; class Fimbriimonadia; order Fimbriimonadales; family GBS-DC; genus GBS-DC. The sequence goes on from JANXCK010000261.1 coordinate 4,258, forward strand.
GGGAAGGCAGTTGAAAGCTGAGAGACTGCTACCATCGAACAGGTCGGCTCTAAGCCAGAGCCGAACCCAACATGCCCGCCACCCCAAAAAACTACCAGTTTTGCCTCCTGTAAGGGGGGATTTGGCGCAAGATGTGCTATAATAGAGGCGAGGATCGTTTGCCGCTGGATCTATCATTCTGCCCTGTCGTACCTTGCCCCCTACGGGGGGCTGTCGGCGAGAATACGATTTCTCGCCGTTCGAGGGCGAGTCGTCTCGCCCTCCACGAAGCTCATCGTGGAGGCTGACTATGCGAATCTGGCTGAAGAGCATCGCCGCAACGGCGATTACACTGAACATGACTCTTGCGTGGGCGTCGTTCTTTGCAAGCGATGACGCCGACGACCCTGCTTACAATCTGGGCTGGAGCCTAACCAGCAACGGCGGCACGGGCTTTGGCAACTGGTACGAAATCTCCGCAGGCGGCGGTGGGCGATTTATCGCCACTATTGCGCCCCAAGTGCTGGATGGCAACCGCTCGTGGGGGCTGTTTGCTGGCAGCGGCAACTACGCGATTGGACGCCCGCTGCAAACCACGCTTGCGGCAGGGCAGCTCACCGTGCTGGCACGCCACAACGTGAACAACCAAGTTGGCTTCACAGGCGTCACGGTCTACTCTGGCTCCGTCGAGAGGCTGCGCTTCGGGCTTAACCCGTCGTCGGGCAACCTGGCGGTGTATTACGCTTTCGGCTCGAACACAGGCTCCATCGATCTCGGCATCGAGCTGCGTGGCAAGCGGCTGAGGTACTTCTTAGGCTGGGACAGCCTCGGCAACTTCCAGCTGACCGTAAACCACCTGGACGGTCCAGAGACGGGCACGGCGACAGGCAACTGGGGCAGCAGTGTGTCGGTCTCGGCGTTCGGGTTCAACAACTTCAACTCCGGCGGCTTCCAAGACTTCATCTTCGACAAAATCAACGTCATCCCTGAGCCTGCGAGCCTGATGGCGCTGGGCGCGGGGCTGGCGGGCTTGTGGGGGCTGCGCCGACGCCGCACAGCTTGAAGCCTGCATCATCCTCACCTCCCATCATCCAGAGAAGCCCCTGACCCTACGGTCAGGGGCTTCTTTGCATAGCATCCCACACCCGACGGCTGAAGCCGCTTCTCTGAAAACCAAGCCAGCCTGAGTCGGCTGGTAGCCCGCGTAGACGGGCTTTGTTTGCGAAGGAATGGCTCCAGCCGTCAGTGCGAATGCATCCTTCGCATACACGCTCACTTCAGCCGAGTGGCTGAAGAACCCGCCTCAATCAGATACCAACGCCCGTCCACGCGCTCGAAGGTGTAGTGAATATACACCACCCGCCGCACGCCAGTCGCCTCGTCGAGGTACTGATGCTCGCCTCGAACGACAATTTGCGTTTCGCCGCGCTTTGCAATTCGCTCGAATCGAATCTGCTCGGTCTTCACGGCACGGATGGCGTCGCGGGTCATCTCGATGTAGTCTTGCGCGGGCAGCGAGTAGGCGTACTGTCCGTCCAGGTAGATGGCAATATAGCTGTTGGGGCGGATGTAGCGCTCGATGAAGTTCGGGTCGCGCAGCAGCCACGCCGCGCGCAGGTCGCTTAGCAGTTGTTGCCGCTCGTCAGGCTGGCGACGCTCCAAGTAGTACGGCGACTCCAGATAGATGGGCACCTCCACCAGCACCGGGCTGGTGCGCGGCGGCATGTAGACCACTCGGTAGACTACCACGAACGGCGGGCACGGGTCGTAGTACCAGTACGGCGCATACACAACACGGTAAGGTTCAGGGTAAATGTAGTAAAACCGATAGCCGAAGCGCAAGTTGCCCAAACGGTACTCCACATAGAACCCACTGGAGGTGTATTCAGGGTTGATGGGCAGCAGCACATAGCGTTCGCGCCAGCGGTAGGAGTTCAAGCCCTCGGTCTGACGCACCAGCGCGGGCAGCACTGCGTTGTCGATGGGCACTGGGCGGTTCTCAGGTTGCGCGGGTTGCTGCGGTGGCAGCAGCACAGGGCGCGCCTCGAACGGAACGGGACGCCCCTCTAAGGGCACGCGCCGCCCCTCCAGGGGCACGCGCCCTGAATCGCCTTGCGTTTGAGGCGTATTCGAGCCGCCGCCGCGCGGCTTTTTGCGGAACGGGTTCTCATCCGACTGGTTCGACGGCGTGTGGGCAGGCTGCGGGTTCGACTGCCCGCCGTTGTCGACAGGGCGCGGCTTGTTGCCTTGATCGTCGCTGCTGCGCGATGTGTTCGCGGTGTCGTCCGACTGACGCGATGGCGCGGGCTTATTGCCGCCCTTCTTGCCCTCGATTTTGCGTACCAAGTCGCCCAGACCATCGTCGGCGAAGCTGAAGCTGAACATCAAGACCCCAATCAACCAGAAATGGCGCATGGTCGCCTCCTCGGTGGAATTTTACCTCACACGAAAGCTTTTTCGCAGTGACTTGAACTGTCGTGTCCAAGCGCAACACGGACACGACCGTCCGTGCCACATTCGTAGCGTCGGCGTCCCCGCCGACAATGCACGGACTGACAGTCCGTGCCACAGGTGGCTTGGACAGTCCTGTCCAAGCAGGCGTTGTGTCGGCGTCCGTGCCGACGAGAAGCACGGACACGACTGTCCGTGCTACGCTTGCACGGGCAAGATTCCTATGCCACGAGTTTAAACGCTCAGGGTCGCAAGAGCGTTACAGCGCTCCAGTTGCGCTGCCAGCCATTCCAGCGAGTCTGCCAGGCGCGGTCCGGGACGGCTGAAGTAGGCGTTGCCATCGGCGACGAACACCGCGCCACAACGCGCAGCAGGCAGCTCGTCCCAGTGCGGCATCTGCTCCAGAATCGGCATATCCTGTAAAGTGCGTTCTACGGTGAACCCGCAGCAGGCGATGACGACCGCTTCAGGCTGCCACGCCAGCACCTCATCCCATTTCAACCGGCGCGACGGTACGCCGGGCTTGCCGTGCCCGTCAATCCCGCCTGCCAGCTGCACCAGTTCTGGCGTCCAGTGTCCGCAGGCAAACGGCGGGTCGATCCATTCCAGGAAAGTGACTCGCAAAGGTGGGCGGGCACGGGCACGCGCCTGCACGCGCTCGATACGCTCTTGGAACCAGCCCACCAACTCGCGCCCGCGCTCAGGAACCCCCGCAGCGTCGGCGACCATCTGAAAAGTGTCCATCACGCCTTGCAGCGTGGTCGGTTCAAGATTCAGCACGCGTGTGCGCGGACTGAGCGTCGCAACAGCTTCCTGTACCGAGTTGAAGGACACAGCACATACACTGCACAACGCCTGCGTTATCAGCAGGTCTGGATCGAGTGCCTGCAGCAGTTCCAAGTCCAACCCATACAGCGTGGCATGGGTCATCAGCGTCTCGGAGACAATGCGATCAATCTCGCTGCTGGGTAAGTCGGGTGGGATGAGGCTGTAGGTAATCACGGGGCGGTCTTGCACTTCAGGCGGATAGTCGCACTCATGGCTCCGCGCCACCAAGCAATCCCCCAATCCCAGTGCGCACACAATCTCGGTCGCGCTGGGCAGCAGCGAAACGATGCGCATAGGCAGATTATACCCCCGCGCAATCTCAAAAAAAACGGCGCGTAGGCAGCAGGAATCGCGCCGCACCTGTCTAAACTGCTGGGTGTTGAACGAAGGAAGGTGCCGTTCCCAATGAAAGCCCCTGCGCTCCGCGCGGGGGCTTTTTTTCGGTACAATACCTCCCTGAGATGGCACGCAGGCAGGCGCACACAGGTAGTTTGACTCCCCGTTTGGCATGGCGCGTTCGCCCTGAGACTGAGGTGGGCGTGCTTACCCAAGCCGTTCGCTCGCGCCTTGAGAACAGCGCACGGCTGATTGGCAGTCGTGGCAGTGTAACCTACAGCTTTCGGGTGCTGAGCGGGATGGATGTCGGTATACGGCTTACGGTAGCGGGCAGAGGTTGGGTACGCGTGCGCACGCAGGCAAGCGGACTGATGGAACGCCCTTTTCGGGGCGGTGTGCAGCGACTGAACCTTGCCACGCGCGTGCCTGTCAGCCCCCCTGTGCAGGCTCTGCAGGTGATTGTTGAGGCGGCGCGGCGCAGTCAGGTGCGCGTGTACGCGCTGGAAGTCGTCGCCACTGACCGAGACGATGACCGCGACGGCATCGGCGACAGCGTCGAGCGATTGCTCGGCGTGCCTGCCAGCGCGTTGCGCCCTGCTGTACCTACTTCGCCACGCAGCAGCTACCAAACGGGCGCGGACTACAGCCCCCAACTCGACCTCGCCACAGACGCGGTGATTTTGCACAGTTTTGACCCCGCACGCCTTGCGAACTGGAAGGCACGGGGCTACCCCGTGATCGTGATGGGCGGCTTCCGCGACTACCTGCCGTATGCAGAGGCACATCCGAACGCCGTCCAGCGCCGTCAGGACGGCTCGCCCCTCGCCATCGAGAACAGTTTCTACCTAACGCCGACGCCTGAGCGTGTCCAGAGGCTTGTGCAGCGCTACCTCGCGATGCTGGATGCGGGGGCAGACGCCCTCTGCCCCGCAGAGCCAGAGTATTGGGCAGATGCGGGCTACGAGGAGGCGTTCCGCCAGTTGTACGAGGCGCGGCTCGGACGCGCGTGGCAAGCCCCGCACGAGTCGCACGCGGCGCGCTGGACTGCCGACCGGCTCAAGGCGCAGTTGATGAGCGAGGCGGTGCATGCGATTTTGCACGCGGCGCGCGCCCGTAGACCCGACGCCAAGCGGATGGTCGCCCTGCACAGCCCGCTCAACTACGCGCTCTGGCGTATTTGCTTAGCGCACCACGCCCTAATCTTTGGCAACAACGCGCCTGTAGAGGAAGTAATCGGGCAAGTGTGGTCGGACACGGTGCGCACCCCGCTCCCCTACGACGGCGAGTACCAAGCGGAGCCGTTCGCCACCGCTTATCTGGAGTACGCCTCGCTTGCGGGGCTGATGCACGGCTCGGACAAGCGGCTCTGGCTGCTTTGCGACCCGCTCTCGGATGTGCCGAACCGCCCACTGACGGAGCATCAGCAGCTCTATTTCGCCACGCTGGTCGCCTCGCTGATGTTCCCTGAGGCAACGGGCTACGAAGTGCTGCCGTGGCCTGAGCGCATTTTCGGCGCAGTCCCTGCCGAGTACGCCAGCGTGATACTGAGCGCGACTCGCGCGTGCGAAGCGATTGCCCAGCACGCGTCTGCCACGCTCGATGCAGGAGTCGAAGGGCTTGGAATGCTCTTTGGCGACTCGATGGCGATGATGCGCGGCGCGCCTGAACTTGCGCCCGTTGAAGACATGATGACACTGGGCGCGTCGCTGGTGAACGCGGGGGTTCCGCTGTCGCTCCACTCGCTGCAGCGACTGCCTGAGCAGCCGCTGCCGCGTGCGCTGCGCGTGCTATTGTGGACGCCAGAGACGGTTAAGCCCCTGCGCGAGGCAGAGCTGCGCGCCCTCGCCGCATGGGTGCAAAACGGCGGTTGGCTGTTTGTGGTTGGGGGCACAAACGGCTACGACGCCGTTGCCGACACGCCGTGGCGTCAGGCGGCACAGCCCACGCCCCTGCACTGGCTCGCGCAGATGTTAGGGCAGCCACTGGAACTCCAATCACTGCCCCCAGAGCCTGCGCCGCCCGAAGCATGGCGTACCTTAGGCGTTCACGGCTCCGAGCCTACTCAAGGCGCGTTCAACCGTCGCTGGGTCGAGCTGGATCTCGGCGCGTATGCGGGGCAGACTGTGTATATCAAGTTCAGCGATAGCCTGCCCAACACGGGCTGGGGCGCGCTGCTGCGCCAAGTGCGCCTCGAAGCCGACGGCAGGACCGTCGTCGCGTTCTTCACGGGCTCGCCTGCCGAACCACTGTTTCTGCACACAAACCACAAGAGCCGCCTGAACGCCAGCGGCGAGCGGTTCGCCGATTTCGATGCGTGGTTTGTGTATCGCTTTCCACTGCCGCAGGCGCGCTCTATTGTGCTGCGTCTGGAGCTGGCGCAGGAGTGGCAGCTGGATCTCAGCACGCAGCCGCCGTACAGGGAGCATCTGGTGGTTCCAACGCGCCCTGATTTGCCGCGTATCAGCCTGCGCGACGACGAAACGCTCACCGTATATCGCGTTGCGGGGGGCGAGGTGTTTTACACCTATGAGGACGCGCCCGTGGGCGTGAGCGTGCGCGTCGGACGCGGCGGGATTGTTTTGCTGGGCGTGTCGGGGCGAGCGTTCGGCAACAGCTACGGCGGCGCACGCGACTGGCGGGCTGTGGTGCGCTATGTATGTGGGCTTGCAGGTGTGCGCTATCGCGAGCGGGCGCGCCTGGTCGCGCGGCGCGGCGACTGGCTCGCCGCCTACGGCACTTATCGCACCACGACCCTGCGCGGCACTTACCTGGACGCGCTTGACCCGCGTCTGCTACTGCTCAACGACCCGACCTTGAACCCACGCACCCCGCGCCTGCTTTTACAAGTGGACAACCGCCTACGCAGCGCGGGGCTACTCCACACCAACGCTCAGGTGCTGCTGCGCCACGAGAACAGTAGGCAGCTTGCGTACCTTGTGCGCGGACCAGAAGGCGTGAACGGCGTGGCACGGTTTAGCCTGCGCGGGCTTCGAGGGCAGGTTAGTCTAATGGACACGCTGGGCAACGCGCTGCCCTACAACGCCGAGCGCGAGGGCGCAACGCTGCTGGTGCGCTGGAGCCTCAGCCCCAACGGACAGGTGCTGACCATACGGTAGGTACACTTCGGGCAGATGAGTCGCGTCGCGCTCTGGCTTTGGCTCGCCGTGATTGCCCTAAGAGTTGCCTACGCGCCGCTGGCAACGCAGATTGACCCCTTGCTGCGCGCTGACCCGCTGCACGGTGATGCCGCCGTACATGACCAAATCGCGTGGCGACTGGCAAGCACGGGCGAGTTTCGTTTGGAGAAAGGGCTGATAGTAGCGCCCGCATACCCGTGTCTGATGGCAGGCGTATACGCCCTCGTGGGGCATGCACCGCAGGCAGTGCGCCTGCTGAACGCGCTGCTGGGACTGCTAACCCTGCTGGGGCTGTGGCATCTGACGCGCCGCGTCGCCAGCGAGCGCGCAGCGAACTTCGCGCTGGTGTTAGGCGCGTTGCACCCGCACCTGCTGATGATTACAGGCTGGCTCTATACTGAGAACCTTGTGTTGCCGCTTGCCGTCTGGTCGCTGTACGGCTTGTGCTATGGGCGCAGCGGGCGGGAAGTTGCGGCGACAGGCGTGCTTTTGGGACTACTTGCCCTGACACGGGCAAGTTTCCTGCCGTTCGCGCTGATTGGTGCGCTGTGGCTGCTCTGGCGCGAGCGCAACGCCCGCATGCCGATGCTGGTTCTCGGCGTCGCGCTGCTCACCGTCACGCCCTATGTGGCTTTCATCTCGCTGCGCTACGGCGCGTTCATCCCGATTGGTCTGGGGGGTTATGTGCTGCTGTGGGCAAACAACGAGCATGCCGACGGCGGCTTCGACCCGCTGTTTCTGGAGCGCACACTGACGATTGGCGGCGAGACGAAGCCTGTGCGTGCGTGGCTGGACGCGCCCGACCCCGTCGAGCGCGACCGCCAAGCGTTGCGCCTTGCCGTTCGGTGGATTCGCGAGAACCCGACGGACTGGCTGGCACTGTTGGGGCGCAAACTCGCGCTGACTTGCTCGGCATTCGGGCTGCAGAACCCCGAAAGTCGCACCACTGCAGCGGCGCTGCGATTCGCCGATGGGGTGTACTGGCTGTACCTCGCGCTCGCAGGCTATGGCTTGTGGCAGCTGTGCCGCCGAGAACGGTTCGCCGCGCCGCTCTTCGCGCTGTTTCTCGGCTGGACGCTGCTGACCATCCTGCTATATGCGGGGGGCAGTCGCCCGCTTTTGCCCGCGCAGCCCCTGCTGGTGCTGGGCACAGGATGGACGCTGGCTCGGTTCACGGAACGGCGGTCAGGTGGGGCACAGTAGTATGTCCCTCGAAGATGGAGGCTCCGCTTTTGACCCTCACCCCCAGCCCCTCTCCCACAAGGAGAGGAGAGCCAAGTTCCCCCTCTCCCACGCGGTGGGAGAGGGGGCAGGGGGTGAGGGCAACACGGCGTCTGAAACGGCGATTGGTATTAGAGGCACTTACCAACTGCCCTTTCCAATGGTGCAGTCGTCGGGGGGGGGGGGGCGCGGCCACAACCGCAGAGCGCGGGGGTGCGGCGACCGCAGAAAAAAATACAACCCAACAACCCCACAGCTCTGGGGTGGGGAAAACCACCGGTGGGGGGGGTCGGCGCGCCTTTTTTTTTGGGGGGGCGGGGGCCGCGCCGCCCCCGCGTGGGTTGGGGGGGCGGCCCCCCCGACGACTGCACCATTGGAAAGGGCAGTTGGTA
>JANXCK010000238.1 GCA_025060055.1 Fimbriimonadales bacterium
ACGATAAGCTCTATACTCGTCCGCGCTCAGCAGGCGTTCGGCTTGGGCAGGGTCTTTCATGCGGATTTTAATCATCCAGCCCTTGCCATACGGGTCTTGGTTAATCGTCTCCAGCGCGGCGTGGAGCGATTCGTTGACTTCAACGACCTCGCCTTCCACAGGCGCGTACAAATCGGACGCGGCTTTGACCGATTCGATGACCCCGAAGCTCTCGTCGGTCTGCAGGTAGCGTCCGGGTTCTGGCAGCTCCAAGAACACGATGTCGCCCAGCTCAGATTGGGCGTAGTCGGTGATACCAACGGTTGCAACCTCGCCTTCGATTCGCACCCATTCATCACTTCGCGTGTAGCGCAGCTCCGCCGGTGTGTTCATAGAATGCCTCCAGAGCGATATTGTACCTGAAGCGAGGCGTCTGGGGAGTTCTATTTGAGTCGCCCTACCTAAAGGCGTTTTTTGAGCGCTCTCGGAGACTTTTCAAGAAGTGGTGTGGGTTGGTTGGTGCGCGGCTCTGAGCGGACAGTGGCGGGCGATTCAGGGCGGGTTCGGGTATGGATGATCGAGTTGGTGGTGTGGCAGGAACGACGGAAAGCGCGAAAAACTACTTCCTACACACGCTCCAAGAGACTATTTGAGAATGCGAGCATGCCTTCGTCGTGTCGGCGTCTCGCCGATGCCACCTGTGGCACGGGCTTCCAGCCCGTGCGCGTAGCACGGACAGTTGTGTCCGTGCCCTCGTCGGCGTGGACGCCGACGCTACAGCTTGGACAAGACTGTCCAAGCCACGCTCGTTGGCGAGACGCCCAAGCCATGCGCGTCGGCGTCTTGCCAAGCGACCCAGCAGGACTGTCAGTCCCTTGGTGAAAATGCGAACTCTTCTGGTTGTAATCGCGATGACGCAGCAATCAATTGCACCGCCACCGCTGAGCGATTGGGTTCCCAGCGGGGCTGGAGAGACGCGCCAACAGCGGATTATCGCGCTGCATGCGGAGCGCGGGCTTCAGCGCACCGAGCGGATGGCGCTTGCGGTCGTCGGCAAGGGCGAAGGAAGTACCTACTGGCGCAATACGCGCTGGAAGCTGGAGCCGAACCGCGCCTATGCGTTCCGCGTGCGGCTCAAGGGAGAGGGCAAGGGCGGGTGCGCGATTGTCGGCGCAAACACAATCAACCGCGATTTCATACCCACGCGCGAGTGGCAAACGGCAGAGTACCTGTTCCGCACGCCCGCCGAGACGCACGAGATGTTCATTCGCGTAGGGCACTGGCAGTGGCAGGGCGAGATTCTGTTTGATCTCCCGCAGCTGCTACCAGTGGAGATTGTCCACGCGCGATACGCCGCGCTCACGCTGGGCGAGGGCGAGACGATTCGCAACGGGCGCTACACCTTCATAAGCCGATTCGAAGGCGCACTCTCAAACGCGCAATCACCTTTGCACGAGTTCACTGCGACCTTCAATACCAATCGTTGGGTGTTCAGCCCAAACGCGCAAGTGACCTATCGGCACAGTGTCGGTGATTACCGCATGCGTCGCGCGACGCTGCGCCTGCATGTTCCCTTCGAGCAGGAAGGCGCACTCACGGTACACCTGCGCGCCGACGAGGGCGAGTGGCAGAAGGTGCATACCGTGCGCGGGCGAGGCGGACACGAGTTGGAGGTTCCGCAGGCGTTATTCCCCGCGCGCACGCTGGAAGTGCGCCTTGCAGGGCAGAACGGCGTCATTCAAGTCGACCGCTACAGCATCGAGGCGGAGCTGGAGCGCACGCCGAACGCGCCGCTGGTGGGCAGGAGCCTCGCGCTCTACCCTCACCAGCAGCGTGCGGAGTTCCAAGTGCAGCCGCTTGCGCTGCGCCGCGACGCCCAAGGCAGGTGGCACTTGCTTGTAGAAGCCACCAACACGGCGCAAGCCCCTGTGCAAGTGCGTCCGTTCCTGCAATCCCTGACCGACTCCGCGACGCCCACGCCCGCCCGTGAGCAGCCATATCGCCTCGCGCCGAATCAGCCTACGCAGCTTACTATCCTCTTGCCAGAAACGCGTGAAAAGCCCGTCGAGCAAGTGGTCGGGCTGCTGGACGCACACGGAACGGTTCTATGGAGTGTGCGCCTCACGCCCCAAGCGCACTTTCTGGAGTGGGCGCACTACGGTTATCGCCTCAAGGGCGCGCCTGAGTGGGCAGGGCTATGGTGGTGCGAGTGGGGCTGGAAAGTCGGACGCACACGCGCCCTGCCCAAAGAGACCCGCACCGCCGTGCGGGTTAGCGCCGCGCGGGGCGAGTACGAACCAGTGCAGATTGTGCTGCGCCCTACCCAGCCGTTGCGCCTGCTGAAAGCCGAGCTGAGCGACCTGCGCTCAAAACAAGCACGCATTCCCGCTCAGCACCTCGAGCTGCGCGAAGTTGCGTATGTGTATGTGCAGTACCCAACCGACTCGCTGGGCGCACCTGACGAGTATCCCGACCCCCTGCCACCTCTGCAGACTCCACTGCAACTCCCTGCAGGACAGAACCAACCGCTCTGGCTAACGGTTTATGTGCCCTACGGAACGCCTGATGGCACTTACAAAGGCACGCTCACTCTGCACACGAGTCGCGGCGTCCTCAAAGTCCCGCTGGAACTGACCGTGTACGATTTCGATCTACCCCGCACGCCGACGCTGCGCAGTGGGTTCGGAATCAGCGCGGAGCGGGTGTTCCTGTATCACAAACCGCGCACCGACGCCGAGAAGCAGGCTGTGTGGGACAAATATATGCAGGCGTTCCGCCGCGCGCGGCTCAACCCCTACAATTTCTATCTGAGCTGGTACGGCGTGCGCCTCGAAAACGGGCAGGTGGTGCTGGATTTCACCGAGTTCGACCGCGCCGCGCGCCGCTACTTAGACGAGCTTGGCTTCAATAGCTTCGTGCTACCGATTTACGGACTGCCCAGCGGGCGACACCCCAACTACACGCAGGCGGAATTCCTTGGTTTTCGAGAGGGCACGCCTGAGTACGAGCGACTCTGGACAGACTACATGAGACAGCTGCAAGCGCACCTGCGTCGGAACGGCTGGCTCAAAAAGGCATACATCTACTGGTTCGACGAGCCAGAGGAAGCCGATTACCCGTTCGTGCGCCGAGTGAATGAGCAGATTAAGCGTGCCGCGCCCGACCTGGTGCGCATGCTCACCGAGCAACCCGAACCGCCCCTGATTGGCGCAGTCGACCTGTGGTGTCCACTCACCGCGTTCGTTCCGTTGGAGTCGATTCGGCAGCGGCGGCAGGCGGGCGAGGAAGTGTGGTGGTATGTCTGCACAGGACCGCGCGCACCCTACGCCACACTGTTTATTGACCACCCTGGCACGGAGATGCGCGTCTGGCTCTGGCAGACTTGGAAGTACGGCGTGCAGGGCGTGCTGATTTGGGAGACCACTTGGTGGCACAATCCGTTCGCCTATCCCGACCGCTTGCAAAACCCATGGGACGACCCGATGAGTTATGTGTGGGATGCCAGTTTCAAGCCAGGCACGCGCCAGTTCTGGGGCAACGGCGACGGACGGTTCTTCTATCCCCCACGCCGCGACCCAAACGCCAGCGACGAACCCGTGCTTGACGACCCAATCCCCTCCATCCGCTGGGAGTGCCTGCGCGATGGCGCAGAAGATTACGAGTATTTCGTCTTGCTCCAGCGGCTCGTGCAGCAAGCCGAGCGCAGGCGTGTTGACCCAAAGCTACTGGAGCGGGCGCGGGCGCTGCTGCAAGTGCCTGAGGCAGTTGTGAAAAGCATGACGGAGTTCACTTTCGACCCGCGCGTCCTCAACCGATATCGCGCGAAACTGGCGCAGGCGATTGTGTCGCTTCAGGGGAAGCAGCCGTAGCTGGGGTTTCGTCCTTTGAGGCACTTGCACCGATTGTGGTTTTCGGGTACTGTTGTGCCCTTTTTCCGATTGGTAAGTGCCTCAAAAATTAAAAGCTCACTTTTTGACCCTCACCCATGCTCCTCTCCCACGAGGAGAGGGGAGCAAGTAAGGCGTAGGGGCGAGGTGACCTCGCCCCCACACTTCCCCCTCGCCCTCTGGGAGAGGGGGTTGGCTGGTAAGGGTACATCGTTTTGCCTCAACACGCGGGCAGAAGGCAGGATTTTTCGAACCCCCTCCTGCAGGTTCCCCCTTAGCAAGGGGGAACCGAGCGTTGGTCGTGGTTCCCCTCGCGGAGCGGGGGGAACTTCAAGGAGGGGGGATAAAATGCCACAAAGCTGGTGACTGTCAGTGGTTTTGAACTTGAGGCGTGTACCCTTGTCAGGAGGGGGCAAGGGGGTGAGTGCGGTACGGCGTCTGAAACGGCGATTGGTGTAATAATGTCATGAGGCTGCAGCCATTCCCGTGCAAACAAGCCTCGCCTGCACAGACCACAGAGCCGACGCAGATTGGCTTGGTTTGCACAGGAACGGCTTTAGCCATACGGAAAGTCGTGCTATTGAATCCCCGATGGGTTCGTGGCTTCAGCGTGAGTCGGTATGGTTCAGCGCCTCGCTCCACATGTCGTACACATCCGCTTTCGTGATTTTCGCTTCCACAAACGCACCAGGCTGCACTGTGCAGTTTTGCACATAGACCAAGCCGTCTACATCGGGCGCGTCGCGATAGGAACGCCCAACGGCATATGTGCCGTCGCTGGTATAACCTTCTATCAGCACGCGCAGCGTTTTGCCTACGAACTGCTGATTGCGTGCTAAGGAAATCGGTTGTTGAAAGCGCATCAGCCTGTCGAACCGCTCGCGCTTGACCCGAAACGGCACTTGGTGCGGCATTTGCGCAGAGGGTGTGCCCGCCTCACGCGAGTAGATGAACGCCCCTACGCGATCCAGCTGCGCCGCCTGCATAAATAGCAGCAGATTCTGGAACTCTTCGTCGCCCTCCCCTGGAAATCCGACGATGAAGGTGGTGCGGATAGCGATGTCTGGCATTGCGGTGCGCAGTTTCGCAATCATCTTTAGGTAAGATGCGCCGTCGCCAGGGCGACGCATCGCACGCAAGATTTTGGCATCCGCATGCTGCAACGGTACATCCAGGTACTTTGCAACCTTCGGCAGCGACGCCATCGTTTCAATCAGTTCATCGGTGATCCGCGAAGGGTAAGCGTAGTGGATGCGAATCCACTCAATACCCTCTATCTTGTCCAGCGCACGCAAGAGAGTGGGCAGCATGAACCTTTTGTAAAGGTCATACCCGTACTGCGTAGTGTCCTGCGCGATGAGATTGATCTCCTTCGCACCGTGTTGCACGAGCCAGTGCGCTTCTTCCAGCACGCGCTCTATTGGCTTACTGACATGCCTGCCGCGAAACGACGGGATGGTGCAAAAGGTGCATTTGTGATTACAGCCTTCGGAGACCTTGAGGTATGCAGTCCAAGGAGCGCGGCTGCGTAGGCGGCTGGACACATCTGCCCAGCGGTGGTGCGGCGGCTGAATGTCCACCAGCGGCTGACGGGCGAGGCGGGCGGAGTCGACAATTTCCGCAAAGCGTGCCATCTGCCCCACGCCCACCCACGCATCCACCTCGGGCAGCAGCTGCTTCAGCGAGTCGCCCAAGCGTTGCACCATGCAACCTGCCACGATGACGCGCTGCGTCTTGCCCTGCTGTTTCAGCTGCAACGCCTCACGGATAACTTGCATCCCTTCACGCTGTGCTGCTTCCAAGAAGCCACAGGTGTTGATAATCACCACCTCGGGCGTGTCAGTATGAGGGTCGAGCTGATAGCCCGCGCGTTGCAACACACCTGCAATCTCTTCTGAGTCCACCTCGTTTTTAGCACAGCCCAGTGTGATAAGCCGTACCGTCGCCGACATTGCAAGAGAGTATACCTTCACTGCCCGCTCACCTACTAAGTCCTTCCTGAAACCGCCCCGATTTCAGCTTGGAGGCACTTACCAGCCCTGATGACAAGCCAATTCGTCCTCTGGAATGACAGGAATTGCTGCCTCACTCGTCTAATCTGGAAACGGTGAGACCATGGTCTGGCGCAAGGCAGCGCATATCGCGCTTGGATGCACGCTTCTGTTAGCGTTTCAACTCTACGGCGTCGCAGAACTGATTCGCAACGAGCCGCCACGAGGCAGCGTATTCGGACTGGTCTACTCCGAACGCACCTTA
>JANXCK010000024.1 GCA_025060055.1 Fimbriimonadales bacterium
CCGAGCGTGCGATTTGGCGGTGTCGCGCAACCGATCCATTGCCTCAACCGCCACAGAGACCGCACTGTCGAAGCCGAAGGTGAAGTCGGTGCCGCCTAAATCGTTGTCCATCGTTTTGGGCACGCCGACCACACGCACGCCATACTCGGTGTATAGGCGTCGTGCCACGCCGAGCGTGTCCTCACCGCCGATGGCAATCAGCGCGCCCAAGCCGAAGTCCTCGATGTTTTCCAAGAGCTGCTGCACTATGGCGGGGTCTTTGAAAGGGTTCGTGCGCGAAGTGCCCAAGATGGTGCCGCCTTCGCGAATGATCTCGTCTACGCGCTCAGCAGTGAGCGGAACGGTCAAACCCTCAATCAGCCCCCTCCAGCCCTGTAGGATGCCGATTGGGGTGTGCCCGTCTCGAAGCAGGCGCAGCGTCGCGCCCCGAATCGCAGGATTTAGCCCCGGGCAGTCGCCCCCGCCCGTCAAAATACCCACTCGCATTCTATGTGCCTCCTGTTACTCTCCCGTGCGAATCGGGGCAATACCAGCGGACAGTCCACTGGCAGAGTAATTATAACCTACGAGCGCGGTTCCCGCACTCCCACCACCCAGCTCGGCACCGTTGCACATCAAGAGGGTTTTGAGAGGTTGTTCAAGAAGTTCTACTGCGTCGCCTCGGCGTCTCGCCAACGAGCGTGGCTTGGACAGTCCTGTCCGAGCTGTAGCGTCGGCGTCCACGCCGACGAGGGCACGGATACGACTGTCCGTGCTACGCAGCACGGGCAAGATGCTCGTGCCACGCTCGTCGGCGAGACGCCGACGCTACGGTACGACGGCATTCTGCCGTCGTGAGCCGATGGCGTGGACGCCATCACACCATATGCTACCGTCGGCGAGACGCCGACGCGACCACAGCTTGCCTGCGTTCCTAAACAATCTCTTGGGTAAGACACCCAAGCTATCAACGCAGCGTAACGAATTCGGCAGGAGAGCAGTCTAATCAGGTAGAATCACATCGGCGATTTGAGGAGGCGTTATCAGCGAATGAAACGGGCATCGATTGGATCAGGACTGGCAGCACTGACACTGCTGCTGCACGGATGCGGCGGCGGGGGCGGTGCAGGTGGTGGCGCAGGTATCGTAATTACTGAGCGTGTCGCTTATGTGCGCGTCGTTGACCCTGCCACAGGTGGCGCTGTCGAAGGCGCGAAGGTGTACTTTGTGACCGACACACGCGCAATCCCAATGCGCCGCGTTGTCGCAACGCCCACCGCCAACCTGGATGAGATTCCGATTGGCGTCGCCCGCAACTACAAAAGCGACGCGCGTACAGGCGACTTTGTTTTACAAAGCGTAGACGGCGAACTGTTCTTTCGCGGTTTGTGGATTGAGCGTCCTGCAGGCTACACCGCGGTTGTGCGCCACACCGACCCGCAGGGTCTCAAGCGCGTGGTGCAGATGCCCAACTCAGTGACCACGCAGGCGGCGTGCTTGGTCGCCTCGAACCGCGCGGGCATAGTGAAAACCGTGTTCGGTGCGTCGGGCGTGGTCGATTTTGGCATAATCGAAGTTTTCCCGAACAACCCGCAGGTTCCACCGCCCCCTGTGGACGATGTCTGCCCCTGAACGCGCTGTTTTCCAGGGGGCGCGGCTTGGACGCCCCCTGCTCCAACTGGCTTTGGTGGTGCTGACGACGCTGACGCTTCTGTGGGGCGTGGAGCTGCTGCGCCGCCAAGACCCGTTCCTGCGCACACGCGCTAATATCCCACCTGATTTGCAGAATTTGGAGTTGTATCTGGAGCGCCCAACGCTCACCCTACGCGACGGCGCACGCCCGTTGGCGACCTTGCAGATCGACGCGCTGGAGATCGAACGCAACCGCGTCCACTGGCGAGCAAAACGGCTACGCCAAGCGACCCTCTACGATAAGCAAGGCAGGGCGCTCGGCACGGCGCACGCCGACGAGCTGCTCTACAACTTCCCTGCTAAACGCCTCTACATCGCAGGCAACCCGACACTGACCATCCGACGCCACCCGCTGGGCGATTTCCCGCTGACCGTACACACCGCGTGGGTCAACTGGGATTTGAGAGCGCAACAGATCCGAATCGAGCAGCCCATCCGCTTGCACTGGCAGGAGGGGCACGGCACAATCCAAAAACTGCGCTGGGACTTGGCGTCGGGCACGATTGAGCTGGAGCGCGGTGCATTTCGTGTAAGCCATACGCTAACCCAAGAGCGCGCTCCGTCCAAGCGCAAGGTCGACATCGAGTGGGATTGGGCACAGCTGCGCAGTGATTACTCGGAGGGCAAGGGTCTGCGCCTCCGTGATGGCGACACGAGCGCGTTCGCCGAGCGCGCCCAAGTGTATGACCGCAAACAGTACGCCGTCGCGACGGGCACGCTGCGCTTGGAAGACCCGCGCATCGACATCGAAGGCGCGAAACTGGAAATCTGGTACGCCGAAAACCAAAAGCGCGCCCTGCTCCAGCAGAACATCCGCATGCGCATCAAGCCGCGTAAGACCGAACCCCCACCCGAAGGCGAGGGAGAGAGCGAACTGGAGCAGGCAAAGCGCTACCCCATCGACGCCACCTGCGACCAGATTGAGTACCTCTACCGGCGCAAGGTGGCTTACCTACGCGGCAACATCAGGGCGGTGCAGCAGCTTGCCGATGGACGCACGCGCACCCTCGTCGCTGACGAAGCCGAGTATGACCAGAAAGCCGAGCAGCTCATCTTGCGCGGCAAGGTTATTGTAGATGAGCCTGATCGGGTGCGCCTCGAAATGCCCCTTGCCATCGTGTCGCTCGTGGAGGGCGCGGAGGATGTGATGACGCCGCAAGGAGTTCGGGGCGTTTTCTATTACAGCGACGAAGAGGAGGAAGAAACCCCAACGAATGGAACCCGCTAAGACGCTGCGCGAAACGCTCCGCTTCGAAGGCGTGGGGCTGCACAGCGGCGAACTCTGCCGAATTGCGTTGCATCCCCTGGACGAACCTAATCCACAGGACTTGCCTCGACAGGGACGCCCCTGCCGAATCCTTATCCGTAAGGGGAACACCGTCTTTCCCGCGCGCTGGGACTATGTGGTCGACACGGCGCGCGCCACGACACTGAGCGCCGAGGGCGTCACAGTTCGCACCGTAGAACACCTGATGGCAGCACTGTGGATGACAGGAATCACCCACTGCGTGATAGAACTCCTGCAAGGCAACGAGATACCGATTCTGGACGGAAGCGCGTTGCCGTTTGTAGAAGCACTCCGTGGCACGGACTGTCAGTCCGTGCAATGCTTGGACACGACTGCCCAAGCCACTTGTGGCACGGACTGTCAGTCCGTGCCACGCTGGGACACGACTGCCCAAGCCACGAGGTGCGTTCACCTCTGCCAAGTCCGCGAGGCAGACCGCTACCTTGCTCTGGCGCTGGAGGGCAGTCTGCTGGTCGGCTACATCCAGTTCCCTGCACCGCTGGGCGTGCAGGCGGGCGCGTTTCGCTTGCAGGATGCCATTGCTCAGATTGCGCCCGCGCGTACCTTCGGTTTTCTCCGCGAGGTCGAGGCGTTGCGCCAGCAAGGGCTGGCGCGCGGCGGCGCACTGGACAACGCCCTGCTTATCGAGGAGACGGGGTATCATAATCCTGCGCGTTTC
>JANXCK010000029.1 GCA_025060055.1 Fimbriimonadales bacterium
CGGGCATACCGAATTGCCTACAGTCGCTGGGAGTGCTTTGGGATGCGCGAACCCACAGACCGCGTGCGTCTGATGTTCACAATGACCGCCGTTGCGCCGATAGCAATCGGCTTAGGCAACGCCAGCCCACTGGAGGTGGGGATCACCCTGCACCACACCTACGGGATGCCTCTTATTCCCGGCTCGGCGCTCAAGGGCTTATGTCGGCGGGGCGCGCTGCTGCTGATGAACGAGGACAAGCTCAGCAAGGAGAAGTTCGAGTTCCTGTTTGGCACAGGGGGCGACAAGAACGCTGCTGCAGGCGCAATAGTGTTCTACGATTCGTGGTATGACCCCAGTTCGCCTGAAGAAGGCGAGGGTAAGCCGTTCCATCGGGATGTGATTACGGTTCATCACCCCAAGTACTATGGCGGGCGGGGCGAAACGCCCCCCACCGACTTCGATGACCCCAACCCCGTGCCGTTCCTTGTCATCAAGCTCGGTGTGCGCTTTCTGTTCGTGTTGGACGCCGTCAATAGAGACTGTGCAGAGTATGCCAAGCAACTGCTCCAGTGGTGCTTGGCAAACTTGGGCGTCGGCGCGAAAACGAACGCGGGGTATGGGTATCTTAAGTAGGGGGTATTCAGCAAAGATGCCCATCATTCAACTGGATTTAGATGAGGAAATCTATAACCGCATAGCTGAGATTGCCCGTGCCGAAGGGCAGTCGGTAGAGGCTTGGGTGCGCCGCTCCGTACAGCGGATGCTTGAGCAGTCTGCACCCTCCGAGGAGCGTATCAAGGCATTTCTTGAGTGGGTACAGCGGTATGCTTCCGACGATGCGCCGCCGATACCCCTCGAGTCACTGCGCCGAGAGAACCTCTACTTCAAGGACGCCAGCAGTGTACTCTCCGAAGTCAACGATGCATCCCAAAACTGAGGTGCGCCCATGCGTAAGCTAATTGCCTTCTTAGGAACAGGGGACTACAGACCCGCGATCTACAAGTGGGGTGAGCGCGAGTACGCTACGTGCTTCTTCCCACAAGCAGCGATTGCTTGGACGAAGCCAGAGGAAGCTTGGTTCCTACTGACAGAAGAGGTGAAGAATCACAAAAACTGGCGAATGCTTCAAGTAAGTCTCCGTGATACCATACGAATTGAACACAAGATAGTTCCTCAGGGACGCAATGAGGAAGAACTGTGGCAAATCTTTGGAGTAGTAGTAGAGATAGTACAGCACGGCGACAGTTTGGTTTTCGACATCACGCACGGTCTGCGCTCGCTGCCTGTCATCTTTTTGCTTGCTGTAGCGTATCTTAGGCAGCTGTATGATGCGAATATAGAACATATGTTGTACGGGGCATTCGAGTTGGCAGACCAGAAAACAGGCGAGGTCTCCGTGTTCGACCTGACCCCCTTCATAAGTCTACTTGACTGGCTCACTGCCGCGAAAATCTTCATGACCACAGGCGATGGGCGAGAACTGGCAGGTTTGGTTCGGGCTATGCCCGAACTCGGTTCTTCAACAGCACAAGAGATGGCTGCGTCCCTCGGGAGCCTTTCCAGTCTCCTGATGATGAATCGCGCGCCTCGAATCCCAGCTGCCGCTTGTGAGTTTATAGATAAAGTACGAACAATTAACCCAACCAATCTACCTGACAGGGCAAGACCACTCGCTGTGATACTGCAGCAAATCAGCGACACCTACGAGGCACTTGCTAACTCCTGCGACACGGAAGCGGAAAGAGAGCTTGTGCGATGGTACCACAAGCGAGGGCATATGCTACAATCTGCTACTCTGGGCGTGGAACTTATCACGAACATCCTTATCAGGTGCACTAAGCCTGACCGTCTTCTGAACGAGTACGCGAGGCAACACGTTGCCGACACGGTAGAGCGGTTCTACAGAGAAACGGAGGATGCCTCGGGCACAGAGAAAAAGCCCTTGCCAGACGTATCGGGGCTTTTGAAGAAGCTTCGAGACAACAATCCCGAAGCGTCAGAGTTGCTTGGTCAAACGCTATGGGGATTGAAGAAGATAAGGAACGATTTAGCACATTGCGGGTATCGTATGAAAAGCATAGAGAAATACGACGAAATTAGTCAGGAAATGGAAAAGCAGATTGAGAATCTCGAGAAAATAGCCAACGCCCTTAGGGAGATTCAACGATGACCCTCCTCAACTTCGCCCACCCGATCACGGACGAGCAGAAAGCCCAGATCGAACAACTCACGGGACAGCCCATCCAGCGCGTCATAGAACTCCCCGTGCAGTTTGACCACGCGCGCGGGTTTCACGAGCAGGTGCTGGAGCTGCTGGAGCGCGTGGGACTGGGCGCAAGCGAGTGGCAAACGACGCCCCTGCTCGTCAACTTACCCAGCCTGAGTGTGATTGCAGCGACGCTGCTTGCCGAGTTGCACGGTAGGATGGGATACTTCCCGCCTGTGCTGCGCCTGCGTCCTGTGGAAGGCGCAGTGCCCCCGCGCTTCGAGGTGGCGGAGATTCTAAACCTGCAACAAATCCGCGACACGGCGCGGGCGCAGCGTGCCATCAGGTAGAATTGCTGCGGCTCAGTGCGGAGCCTAACACCCGTAGCGTCGGCGTCTCGCCGACGAACGGCGATAGGGAGGCTAATGATGAAACAAATACAGGCGATGAACCTTATTCGCGGGCGATGGCAAGAGTCCGCATCGGGCAAGCGATTTGAGAGCCTCAACCCTGCCGATACACGCGAAGTGGTCGGTACTGCCCCCTGCTCCAACGCGAGCGATGTGGGCGCCGCAGTGCGCGCCGCCCGCGAAGCCTTCGACATGTGGCGCAAAATGTCGCGTGTGAAGCGGGGCGAGTTGATAGACAACCTTGCGCAACTGATTAAGCGCGACCTGAACGCACTTTCGGAGTTAGTGACGCGCGAGTGCGGCAAACCCATCAACGAGGGGCGCGCCGATGTGGTGGAAGCGCTGCATATGACCCAGTATGTGGCGGGCATGGCGCGGATGCCGCACGG
>JANXCK010000082.1 GCA_025060055.1 Fimbriimonadales bacterium
GCATGCGTGAAGTTCAGTCCCGCCATATGCTCGTGTGCCACCTCCGGGTTCACGCCACACATGCTGGGGTCATCTAAGGTCTCGATGAACGCGAGCATCGAGCCGACGGTGGGCAGAAAGATGTCGCCGCGTGGCTCGTTAGGCTTGGGTTCGAGCGCAAACTTGAGGTTGTAGCCCTGGTCTTTCACATAGTGGATGAGGAAGTTCATGCATTCACGATACCACTGCAACGCCTGAATGGGGTCTTTTGCGGCGTCGGTTTCGGTGCCCTCGCGCCCGCCCCAAAACACATAGATTTCCGCGCCCAGCTCGACTGCGAGGTCAATCGCGTGCATCGATTTGTGCAGGGCGTAGGCACGCACTTTGGGGTCGTTGCTGGTGAACGCGCCGTCTTTGAACGCGGGGTCGCTGAACAGGTTCGTCGTGCCCATCACCAGGCGCATGTTGTGGTCTTGCAGGGCTTGCTTGAACTCGCGGATGATGCGGTCGCGCTCGGCGGGCGTGGCGTCGATGGGCACGAGGTCGTTGTCGTGCAGGTTCACGCCCCACGCGCCAAGTTCAGCGAGTTTCTGCACGATGCGCGTGGGCGGGATACGCGGGCGCACTGGCTCACCGAACGGGTCGCGCCCGATGTTGCCGACCGTCCACAGCCCGAAAGTGAACTTATGCTCTGGCTTCGGCGTGTAGTTTGCCATAAAAACTCACCTCGCTGAGGAGAGAGATTAGTGAATGTCCACTAAAATCCTGCTACGGGGTGCAATCGGCACTGGCATCCGTCAGCCGCGCCTGCAGCTGGCGCAGTTCGTCTTGGAGCTGCATCGAGCAGCCACCTTCCTGACAGACGCGCTGTGCCAACTCCAGATAGTGCGCTGCCCGATCGAGCTGCCCCTGCTGCAACGCCATCTCCACGAGGTTGCTATAGACGGCGGCGATGCCGTGTCGATAGCCTGCGGTCTGGTAGTGGGCGACGGCTTGCTCGTAGCACGCCTGCGCCTCGGCGTACTGTCCCAGCTCGGCGTAGCACACGCCCAGCAGGTTGAGCGTGTTTGCCAGCGGTAGCGGTGCGCGGATTTGCTCGTAGAGCGCTCGCGCTTCGCAGGCGAGTTGCTGCGCTTCGCGGTACTGCTTCTGGCGATAGCAGAGGATGCCCCAGTTGTGCAGCACGGGCGCGAGAATCACAGGGCGGGCAGCGCGCCGCGCGGCGGCGGTCCCATGCGCGAATGCTTGCGCTGCCTCCTCGTAGCGCGCCTGCTCCAAGCACACCAGCCCCAGCATGTTGTACGCGCCCGCCAACTCGTCCCAGTCGCGTGCGCGACGGCAGAGCTGAATGCTTTCGTGCAGGCGCGTTTCTGCCTGCTCGTACTGCTCCGTGCGCAGTAGAAACAGCCCCAGCCAGCTCAGCAGCTGCGCACGACGACGGCGCGGCAACCCCTCCGCGCCCAGCAACTGGACGCACCAGCGTCGTCCCTCGTCCCAGCGCCGCTCCCAGTCCAGAAAGTAGCCGTAATCGATCAACACGGTGGCAGCGCGGCGCGGCGCAGAAAGCACTCCCCACTCCATCGCCGTCTGCAAGTTCGGATAAAGTCGTCGCAGTGTGAAGAGCCACTCAAACTGCGCCGCCGTGTTGAACTCCGCCCGCACGGTGCGCCCCAGCGTCTCGAAGTAAGCCAGCAGGCGTTCAGCAAGCGCTTGCCCGCGCTCGTTGAGCTTGCGCAAGGCGAATAAGCGCACCGATTCCAGCATGCTGTAGTAGGGCGTGTCGTTTTCCCAGCGGCGTTGCAGCAGTGAGTGGCGCACCAGCGCGTCCAGTGTCGGTGTGGCTGCCTCGCCTAAGATGGCATCTGCCAGCGGGGTGTGCCACTCGCCTTGCAAGATTGCCAACTGCGTCAGGGCGCGTTGCAACTCGGCGCTCAGCAGCGCGTAGCTGCTCTCTAAAGCGGCTTGGAGCGATCGGTGTGGATAGCCCACATCGCGTCGCCGACTCGCCAGCCAATCCAAGCGGTCATGGACAGTCTGCAGCAATCGGCTCAGCGAGTGGGTTCCCAGCTGCGCCGCGGCAAGCTCGATTGCCAGCGGCGCACCCTCCAGAATATGGCACAGCTGCGCCACTTTCGGCGCGTTGGCGGGCGTGAGCGCGAAGTCAGGGCGCACTTGCTGGGCACGATCCAAAAACAGCGCTACCGAAGGGTTGCTCTGCAACTCTTCAAGCGACGCCTCTGGGTCGGGCGCGGGCAGCGGCTCCAGGGGCATCCAGCACTCGCCTTCCAGCTCCAGCGGATGGCGCGAGAGTGCGACCGCCTGCAGGCGCGGCAGGCGTTGCAGCAACTCCATCAGCAGTGGCGCAGCGTCCAGTACCTGCTCCCAGTTGTCCGTAATCAGCAGCGCGGGCGCGTCGCCGATGCGCACCGCCAGTGCATTTAGCAGGGTTGCGTCGTTGGCGTCGGCGTCGCATTCGAAGGCTTGCGCGAAGAGACGGCGCACTTCTGGCTCGGTGCGTGCCTCGCGCAGCGACACCCAGAACACACGCCCGCCGTAGACGCTTTCTAAGCGCAAGCCCAGCTCCTGCCCCAGACGGGTTTTGCCAACGCCTGGCGCGCCCGTGATGGTTAGCAGGCGCGTGCCTTGCTGAAGCCGTTCTATGGCGGAACGCAGCTCCGCCTCGCGCCCGAAAAAGCGCGTGAGCGGCGCGGGCACGGCAGTGCGCGGACGCACGGGAGTAGGCATCAACGACACAGGCTCGGAAGTGCGCTCAACTACGCCCACCGTGAACTGCTCATCGCGAAGCGACTCCAGCGTGAAGCGGGGGTAGTCTCCTAACAGGCGTGCCAGGTCGCTCTGCAATCGCTGATAGGCAGCTTCGGCTTGCGCCTGCTGGTTCAAGCTCAAGTGCAGGCGAATCAGCAAGCGTGCAGCTATCTCGCTGAGCGGGTAAAGGTGGGTCGCTCGCTCCGCTAACTGCCGCGCTGTTTCCGCCTCGCCCACGCGCAACAGCTCAGGAACCGCCTCACCCAGCGCGCGTAGATACTCTTGTTCCAAATCAGTGCGTGGCGCGAGCAGCCAGTCGGCTTCGTAGCCGTGCAGCAACTCGCCCCGATACAGATGCAGCGCGTCCACGAGTGCCTGACGGCGTGCGTTCGCATCGGAGACGGTACGGGCGTGGCGCAGCAAGGCGCGGAACTGTGCGACATCGGTTTGCACAGCGTCGGGGTTGAGCCGAATGCGGTTGCCCGCCGTTTGCAGCACGCTGCCCGTCGCAACGCCCACAGGCTCCAGCTGACGGCGCAGGGCAGAAAGCGCGGTGCGCAGACTGGCGTCGGGATCGCGTCCCTCGCCCCACAACATGTCGGCTAACGCGGCGCGTTCCTGCCACTCGCCTAAATAGTGCGCCAAATAGCCCAGCAGCAGCGCGGTCTTCTCGGTGCGGAAGCGTTCGATGCGCCGCTCGGCACCCTCCACGCTTAGCCCACCCAGCAAGCGACAGTGCCAGCGCACAGCGACAGTATACCCACGCACGCACCCCGCACAGCAGGTATAGTGTATGCAGCCCGAGCGCAACAGCATAGGAGGTTCCCAGATGCAAGCAATGGTGTTAGAGCGTGTCGGGGAGCCGTTGGTCTTACGCGACCTCCCCGTGCCTGAACCGAAGGAGAACCAAGTGCTAATTCGCGTGCGCACCTGCGGCGTGTGTCGCACTGACCTGCATGTGTTCGACGGGGAGCTGCCGCGTCCCAAGTTGCCCTTGATACTGGGGCATGAGATTGTGGGTGAGGTGGTCAGGTGTGGTACGGGCGTGCAGGAGCTGCGCGAGGGTCAGCGTGTGGGAGTGCCGTGGCTGGGGCGCACCTGCGGGCAGTGTCGGTTCTGCGCGGCGGGACGCGAGAACCTGTGCGAGTTCGCGCAGTTCACGGGCTATACGCTTGATGGCGGCTACGCTGAGTACACCGTTGCCGATGCCCGCTATGTATTTCCCCTGCCCGACGCATACGATGACCTCGCTGCCGCGCCCCTGCTGTGCGCGGGATTGATCGGCTACCGTTCCTACCGCTTGGCACGGCGCGAGATGCTCGGCAACCGATTGGGCATCTACGGGTTCGGCGCGGCGGCGCACATCCTAATCCAGATTGCGATTCGCGACGGGATGCGCGTGTTCGCCTTCACCCGCCCTGAAGACTACGCAACGCAGGACTACGCACGCAGCATGGGCGCGTGGTGGGCAGGCGGCTCCGACCAGATGCCACCCGAACCGCTGGACGGCGCGATTCTGTTCGCGCCCGCAGGCGAGTTGGTGCCCGCCGCGCTGCGTGCTGTCGAGAAAGGCGGGGTTGTCGTGTGCGGCGGGATTCACATGAGCGACATACCGAGTTTCCCCTACTCGATTTTGTGGGGTGAGCGGGTTGTGCGCTCGGTGGCGAACCTCACACGCGCCGACGGCGTCGAGTTCTTCGACAAGGTGCGTCAGTTCCCGATAGAGACACATCCTGTGCCCTTCCCGCTACCTCAGGCGAACGAGGCACTGTCAGCCCTGCGTATGGGCAAGATTCGAGGCGCAGCGGTGCTGGTAATGTGATACCGATGATGAGTTCAAATACTGACGGTTCAGAGCGCCTCGTTGCACGCCGTAAGAGACAGTGAGATAGCGCATACGCCCAACGGCTGAAGCTGTTCCTTTGCAAACCAAGCCCGCCTACGCGGGCTATTCAGCCGACGAAGGTCGGCTCGGTCTGCTAAGGAACGGCTTCAGCCGTCTCGTCAAACAGCGACTTTCTGTGTATGCACTTAGGCATTCTCCGCTTTTCGGGTACACTGCCTGCGTGATTCCGCTGCTGATTGCCCAAAAGCGCGACGGCGGTCAGCTGACGCGCGAGCAGATTGAGCATATCGTGATGGGGTATGTGCGGGGCGTCGTGCCCGACTATCAGGTAGCGGCGTGGCTGATGGCATGCTACCTCAACGGCTTATCGGACGCCGAGACGCTCGCACTGACTGAAATCATGGCGCGTTCGGGCGAGATGATCGACCTCTCGGAACTAGACGCGCCAACTTTGGACAAGCACTCCACAGGGGGTGTGGGCGACAAGACGAGCCTCGTGCTGGTTCCGTTGCTGGCAGCCGGTGGCGTTGCGCTGGCGAAGATGTCGGGGCGCGGTCTGGGATTCACAGGCGGCACCGTCGACAAACTGGAAAGCATTCCCGGCTATCGCACGGAGCTGACCGCGCAGGAGATGCTGGCGCAGGTGAAGCGCATCGGTTGCTGCTTAGCGGGGCAGTCGGCGAGCCTCGCACCTGCCGACAAATACTTGTACGCCCTACGCGATGCCACAGCCACCGTGGAAAGCATCCCGCTGATTGCCGCCAGCATCATGAGCAAAAAGCTGGCTGGCGGCGCGCGGCACATCCTGCTTGATGTGAAGGTGGGCGCGGGGGCGTTTATGACGACGCGCGAGCGTGCCAATATGCTGGCACAGCTACTTGTGCGCATTGGCGAGGGCGCAGGGCGACGCACGCAGGCAATCCTCACCGACATGAGCCAGCCCCTGGGCTACACAGTGGGTAATGCGCTGGAGGTACGCGAAGCCATCGAGACGATGCATCCGAACGGACGGGCACATCCCCGCTTTCGCGAGCTGGTTCTGCACTTAGCGGCGCAAGCGTTTGTGCTATGCAGGCTGACGTTGGATATGCCGTCGGGGCGGGCGCAGGCGGAACGGCTGCTCCAATCGGGCGACGCCCTCGCCAAGTTCCAGCAGATGGTTGAGGCGCAAGGCGGCGACCCACGCGTTGTCGAGAATCCCGCCTTGCTGCCTCACGCGCCGATAGTGCGGGATGTTTACGCACCCCAAGCAGGCTATGTCCAGCAGGTTCACCCGCGCCAAGTGGCACTGGCGTGCTTGCAACTGGGCGCAGGACGCCAACGCAAGGAAGATGTAATCGACCATGCCGTCGGCGTGGAGGTGCTGAAGTGTGTGGGCGAACCTGTGCAGGCAGGTGAGCCAGTCTTTCGCATCCACGCCCGTACCGAAGCGGGGCTAAGCCAGGCGCAAGCAACGCTGATGGACGCGCTCAGCGTGGCGGATACGCCCGTGCAGGCGGTAGAGGTCATTCTGAGCCGCTGAGCCAAGAAGACGACACGCAATCTTAATGCGAAACAGGCGGCGTCTCGGCATCGAGACGCCGCCTCCCCTCCCACGCTTCACGAAACTACTTCAACTGGAACAGCGACTGCGACGCCGTTAGCAACTCGTTCGCTCGCTGAAGGAATAGTTCCGAATCG
>JANXCK010000088.1 GCA_025060055.1 Fimbriimonadales bacterium
GTGCCAATCGCCACGCAGGAGAGCGGGTCTTCCGCGATGTAGACGGGGATGCCCGTCGCGTGCTGCAGTAGCTTGTCAAATCCGCGCAGCAGTGCGCCGCCCCCTGTCAGCACGATCCCCCGCTCGATGATGTCCGATGCAAGCTCGGGCGGTGTTTCCTCCAGCACAGAGCGCACTTTCTCCACGATTTGGTTCACTGGCTCTGCCAGTGCATTCCGTACCTCTTCAGAATGGATGGTTACGGTGCGTGGTAAGCCCTCCACGAGGTCGCGCCCGCGCACCTCCATCGTGAGTTCTTGGGGCAAGGGATAAGCGGAGCCGATGCGGATTTTGATGTCTTCCGCTGTGCGCTCGCCAATCATCAGGTTGTAGGCGTGGCGCACATGGCGCATAATCGCCTCGTCGAGTTTGTTGCCAGCGACACGGATGCTGCGGCTAATGACGATCCCGCCCAACGAAATCACCGCAATATCGGTTGTGCCGCCGCCGATGTCCACCACCATGTTGCCACCGGGCTGGCTAATCGGCAGTCCCGCGCCGATGGCAGCCGCCATCGGTTCTTCGATGAGATGCACTTCGCCTGCGCCTGCTTCTTTGGCGGCTTGCTGCACGGCGCGTCGCTCCACATCGGTCGCGCTGGAAGGCACGCACACCAACATGCGTGGAGCGAACAAGCGCCGCTTGCCCAAAATCTTGTTGATGACATAGCGCAACATCTCCAGTGTGATGGTGTAGTCGGCAATCACGCCGTTCACGAGGGGCTTAACTGCTGTGATGTTGCCCGGCGTGCGTCCGAGCATCAGGCGGGCGTCTTCGCCGACCGCCAGCACCTTGCCAGATGGCTGCGAAATCGCCACCACCGACGGCTCGCGCAGCACGATACCGCGTCCCCGCTGATACACCAGCAGGTTCGCCGTGCCTAAATCCACGCCCAACTCCGCGCTGAGTCGAAACAAGCTCACGGGATGTGTCGCACCTCCTCAGTGAGTGTCGCTGCGAACGCGTAAGGGCGCACGCGGTCGATTTGTGCGCCCAGCGATTGCAGCTTCTGTTCCAACCGCTCGTAGCCTCGATCGATATGCTCGACCTCCTCAATGAGCGTCTCACCGCAGGCTGCCAGCGCCGCTACGACCAGCGCGGCGCCGCCCCGCAAATCGGTTGCCCGTACCCGTGCGCCCTTGAGCCGTTCCACGCCGCGAATCAAAATCGTGCGCCCCTCCGCCACGATGTCGGCGCCCATCTTCTGCAACTCAGGCACATGCTGCGTGCGATTCTCATAGATGGTCTCCAGCACTTTGGACGCGCCATCCGCGAGGGTGAGGTAGGCACACATCGGCTGCTGCAGGTCGGTGGGGAAGCCCGGATAGGGCATTGTGCGGATGTCAAGTGGCTTGGGGCGTTCTGACGCTCGCACCAGCACGGTGTCTTCGGTTTCTTGTACCTGCGCGCCCGCCTCCCGCAGTTTCGCCAGTAGCGCGTGGAGGTGTTCCGGAATCGTTTTCTCAAGGACAACCTCGCCCCGCGTAATCGCTGCTGCCAGCGCGAAAGTGCCCGCTTCCAACCGATCGGGGATGACCGTGAACTCGATTTGGGAGCGCAGTTTCGGAACGCCTTGAATGTAGAGCGTGCTGGTGCCTGCGCCTTCGATGCGTGCGCCCGCAGCGTTCAGAAAGTTCGCCAAGTTGACCACCTCAGGTTCCATCGCCGCGTTTTCGATGACGGTCAATCCGCTGGCATACACGGCGGCGGTCATCAGTTGCTGGGTAGCGCCCGCGCTGGGCATGTCCAAGTAGATGCGTGCGCCCGTCAGCCCCAGCGCGTGCGCAATGTAGCAGTGGCTGCCGTTTTCGCTGATGGTCGCACCCAAGGCACGTAACCCATTGAGATGGAAGTTCACAGGGCGACTTCCAATCTGGCAGCCGCCTGGATGCGGCATCTTCGCGTAGCCCAATCGCGCCAGCAACGGACCGAAGATGTAGAACGAGGCGCGCATGCGGTTCACCAGTTGGGGGTTCGGCTCGGCGTGGTGCAGCGTACGCGTGTCCAAGTAGAGCGTATTGCCCTCCCACGCCGTGCGCACGCCCAACCCTTCCAACAAAGAAACCATCGTGAACACATCCTCGATTTGGGGCGTGTTGTGCAAAAGTGCTTCGCCCTCAATAAGCAATGCGCCCGCCATTAGCGCCAACGCCGCATTTTTGCTTCCGCTCACTGTGACCGCGCCTCGAAGAGGCGTCCCGCCCACAATTGTGTAGTGCTCCAAATGTGTCTGTCCTCCTTGCCCAAAAGATGCATCCTGCAGACACCCAGATTATACCCGCCAGAACGGTACTTAAAACGCCGATTGCTACAAGTCCCACATATGTGAAATCGTCCCGTTTGGGGCGTGCTGGGAACGCGCCCCTACAGGGCGTTGCAGGTAGGGGCGGGTTCCTAACCCGCCCTGCGGAAAACGGGGAGATTTAACCTTTGAGGGACTTATGTCTTTCAAAGGTTGAGTCGTCTCGAAGCCCGCAAGTGGGTAGGGTGCGACGGCGTCTTGCCGTCTCCTCCGATGGCGCGGACGCCATCGTGCCCATCGCGGAGAATTTCACATCGTATACGCACTCTGGGTCAACAACTCCCGTAGCTTCGGGATTGCCTGACGCATCACTTTGGCGCGATGGCTGATGCGGTTCTTGAATTCGGAGGGCAACTCAGCTAAGGTACAGCCCAGCGACGGCACATAGAAAATCGGGTCATAGCCGAAGCCAGCTTGTCCGCGTGGCGCGTCGGCGATGCGTCCCTCTAAGGTGTCCTCAAAAGTGTATACCTCGCCGCTGGGGAGGGCAATTGCGACGGCACAGCGGAATCGCGCCGCGCGCCGCTCAGGCGGCACATCCTTGAGCTTCTCCAGCAGAATGCCCATTTTCACGCAGAAGGGCGTCGCCTCGCCTGCAAAACGACGCGAATAAATCCCTGGTTGCCCGTCGAGTGCGTCGATTTCCAGTCCCGCATCGTCGGCGAAGCTGATAGCCCCCGTGAACGCGGCGCACGCGCGCGCCTTGATAACGGCGTTGCCGATATAGCTTGCGGCGTTCTCCTCAGGCGGGGGCGGCGCGTCGGGATAGTCTGCCAGCAAGCGGATGGCGACAGGCAGGTCGGACAGCCCCGCGCGTAGCAACTGTTCGATCTCGCGCGACTTGGAGCGGTTATGGCTGGCGATTACCACGAGGCTTCGTTCAGACATCGTCGCTAAGTCGCCGAATCAACGCCTGCACGCGCGTCTCTATCATAGCACGCACGCGCCGAAACTCGTCCATCGGCAGCCCGATGGGGTCGGGAATGTTCCAGTGTTCTTGGATACCCATATACCCTGCAGGACACAGCTCATCAGTACGGGCGTCGCACAGGCTCACCACTGCGTCGAACTGCGCGATATCGAACTCCCACACGCCTTTGGAAGTCTGCCGACTGATGTCGATGCCGACCTCGTGCATCGCTTGGATTGCAAGTGGATGCACCTTGCCTGAGGGCGCAGTGCCCGCGCTGAACGCGACCACTTTGCCCTGACCGTAGTGGTTGCCGAACCCTTCCGCCATCTGGCTGCGGCAGGAGTTGCCCACACACACAAACAGCACCAACTTCGGTCGGCTTTCCATCTCAGTAGCCTCGTTGTTTATATTGCTCGATCGATTCCTTATATCGTTGAGCGCCGTCAGGGCGATTGATGCTGGCAAAAAGCGTGGGCGGTTTGCCCGCGTGGGTCATCCGCTCTACGATACCTGCCACGACCGCCCACAGTGCGACCGCCGCGCCAATCCCCGATGCGGGGCAAAACGCCGTCTCCACCCCTTCCAAAGTGAGCATTCCGTCGCCATACGGCGCAGCGTTGTCTATTACCAAATCCACCACTTCGAACAGCCGCTTGCCCGACTCGTGCTCGGACCGAAGCTGGGATGAGTAGTCCAGCGCGGTTAGCCCGATAGTGAACACAGCGCGCGCTCTTGCCTGCACTGCCAACTCCACAGGGAACGGCGTCTTGCCTGAGACGCTGCCGATAATCAGCACATCACCTGCTACAACGCGACTCCTATCCAGCGCGGCATGCACGATACAGCGCACTGTGTTCGGCGTGGTTTGACCCTCGACGCCACGCGCCTCGCGGTAAGGGTTTGGATTGTGAACATGCAGGTCGAACTGTAGCGGTGTGAACGCCGCCAGCCCACCGGCACGGTTAATCAGCTCGCGTGAGACGAGATGTCCCGTGTCGTATATATGCACCACGCCACCTCGCAGCAGGCATTCGGCGCACTTTTCTGCGGCTTGCTCAATCGCACTTAGCGACCGCCGCTCCAGTTCCGCAATCTGGGCGCGGACGCGCTCGAAGTAGAATCGAGCCAGGCTCATTCCACTTGTAATTCTACTCGAGGCGAGTGGCTGGGGTGCGCAGAAGACTGGGCTGGAAAGTTCAGGGTTCGGACATCAATGGCTCCTGGGGCAGGACTCGAACCTGCAACCTGGTGGTTAACAGCCACCCGCTCTGCCCGTTGAGCTACCCAGGAGCGTCGGCGTTTGTTAATATACCACATCCACGAGAGGCTTGTCAAGAGCGAGGAGGGTGTTCGAACACCCTCTACCCCCTGAAGGTGTTCGAAAAATGCCTGCAGACAAGACGGCTGAAGCCGTTCCTGTGCAAGCGAAGCCCGCCTGCGCGGGCTAAGGAGCCGACGGAGGTCGGCTTGGTCTGCACAGCAACGGCTTGAGCCGTCGCGTCCCGAAGACAGTTTTCGAACACCCTCTACCCCCTTGACATCTGCCCCAAAAATGTGCTATAATATGAACGCGCTGCGCTGGTTCGCCCCAGTGTGGTAGCCCAACCCCAGAAAGGAGGATGTGTATGGTACGAACGAGCAGGATTTTGGTGAGCATCGCTGCAGCAATCGCTATTGCTGGAGCGTATGCATCGGGCTGGAATGTGACTATCTTGCCCCAAACGGGCGGGATACTGAATCCAGGTGGAGTATCGGTTAGCGTCCCAGCGATTGTGTTTTCTAACCCAGTGCCCCAAGTGAACTTCTTGACTTCTGCAGGCAACCCGAACCCCATCATCGTTGGCGATGGAACAAACTTCACGAACGGCACTTTTGTAGGCGTGTATCGAGTCAACGACACTTCGGGCACGAAGGGTAACCTAACAGGGTTTAACTTCGCCGTAGGCTACTTCGTGTTCGGTAGAGGGCGTATCGCTTGGACCAAGAAGGTTGTCGACAACAACACCAACGATATCCTCTACCTGGCTTCGGGCACATTTCTCGGCGGCGCCTATCAGGGCGGTCAGGATGGTTCCTTCACCTTCAGCACTTTCGTGTCGTTGGCTCGCCCTTCTAACAACTTCACCGTGACCGAGACCTTCATTCTCGATGTCGCTGACGCGAGCGTACCCGGTCTCGACGCTGCGGCACTCTCATTCGTGCAGCAAGACTGGGTGCCGGAGCCTGCGAGCCTGATTGCGTTAGCGACAGGTCTGGGCGCACTTGCGCTGCGCCGTCGCAGGAAGTAAACAAGTCCGACTTCCTTTCCGGGCGTAACAGAATCGGGCTGAGGAGATTCCCTCAGCCCATTTTTTGTGGGCACTACTTCGAGAACTACGCCCAGTCCTTAGTGCGAATGCGCGGGATGCGCGTGATGTACTTGCGCGCCTCTTCGGGCGTCATGCTGGGGTTCTTGTGCGACAATCCGAAGAGCTTGAGCATTTTGTAGAAGGCGTCGGTGTTGCGAATCAGCCCGTGAAACTCCTCGCGTCCTGCGCCCAGCGCGGTGATCCAAGTGTAGTCGGCGGTGTGCGAGGTGCCTGTCCAGCCGTAGCCGTTGTAGTTGCTGAGGATTTGTCCCAGCAAGCCCTGCAGGTTGCGGTGCTGGCGGTTCCAGATGGGCGGCAAGTTGCCTTTCACTGCGCTCGCCAGCGCGTTCGCCTCCTCGCCGTTGATTTCAACGCCCAGTTGCTCCTTGAGGATGGTGCGCACCTCGTCGGCGGAGTTCGCCGCGCGCAGCTTGTTGGGCAGCTCCTCAAACGAGCATTTCGCATGCTGCAGCAGTGCCATCGCCTTGTTAGACGCCTCGTACTCGCCACCCATCCCGTTTAGCCCCGGATTCGAATTGCCGTGATCACTGGTGATAATCATCAGCGTATCGTCGCGCTTCGAGACGAACTCATACACGACTTCCACCGCGTCGTCGAAGGCGAGTTGATCCCACATGATGGCAGCGGCGTCGTTGGCATGCGCGGCGTGATCCACGCGCCCGCCTTCCACTTGCAGTAGAAAGCCGTTCGGCGCGTCGCCTAAAATCTCCAGCGCCTTGCGCGTCATCTCGGCGAGCGTGGGCACGGCGCGGCGCAGCTCATCGGAGTGGATATGGTCTATCGTGTACGGCATATGCGAGTCGTAGAACAGCCCCAGCACTTTCTCGGGGCGCGTGTTGCCAACCACTTGCTCGCGCGCGTTCCAGTAGGTGTAGCCCGCATCCTGATAGGTTTTGATGAGGTCTTTGCCGTCCTTGCGTCGGTTGGGGGCGTAGTGGCGCACGCCGCCGCCCATCAGCACATCGACCACATTGAGATACTGTGTGGCGATGTCGTCTTCGTCGTCGCGTCGGGGCTGGACGGCAGCAAAGCCTGCGGGCGTGGCATGGGTGATACGCGTGGTGGTTACCAGCCCCACCTTTTTGCCTGCCTGCTTCACAATTTGCGCGATAGGGGTCAGACGCGTGCCGTCGGGCAGCACGTTGATTTGTCCGTTGAAGATGCGGCTGCCGCTGCCCCACGCGCTGGATGCCGACGCCGAGTCGGTCACGAGCGAGTTGAGTGCTGCCATATCGAAAAAGCCCAGCGTCGCGTTGGGGTTCTGAAGGAGTTGGTACCAGAAAGAGCCTTTGCCACGCACCAGTTTGCCGAATTCGTCTGCCAACGAGGGCACGCCCGCACTCATCCCATCGGAGACCATGAAGATGATGTTCTTGACGCGCCCTTCGCTACGACTGCGCTGCTGCGCAGGTGCGAACTTCGTCAGTGCCAGCCCCGCCGCACCTGCCAAGCTCAGTTGCAAAATCTCCCTGCGTGTCCAGCGTTCTCGCATCCCTTGCCTCCCCCAAAACTATACCTGTCATCTGTGTTAAGCGGGCGTTAACAAGTTTCAGGGGCGTCGCTGTAGACGCATGCAGGCTGTCGGTGTGTCGCTGACGCAACGGTATGACGGCATCCTGCCATCGTGGGGCGAGGGCAGCGACGCCCTCGCACCGTTGCTGCCGTCGGCACAACGCCGACGCCATGAAAGACTGCCCCCGTTGCCCTCACCCCTGCCTCCATCTCCCGCACCGCGGGAGATGGAGGCAGGGGTGAGGATACTGTGGCACTTGAAATCCCGATTGGTAAGTGCCTCAAATATGAAATCGTCCTATTTTGGGCGCGTTGGGAACGCGCCCCTACAGAGCATTTTGGGTAGGGGCGGGTTCCTAACCCGCCCCGCAGAAAAGGGACGATTTAACCTTTGGGGCACTTAAGTGCTTCCGACTTGAAATCGTCCCTTTTCTATAGGGCGGGTTGGGAACCCGCCTCTACCCAGAACCCTTGTAGGGGCGCGTCCGCGACGCGCCCGAAACAAGACGATTTCGCTTGTGAAGCACATATTAGACAGTCTCGCAGCGCCACGGCGGAAATCGCCCGGATCTGACCTCGAAATCAGCAGGAATCGCCTTTCCAATCGCGAAAGGGGAAGGGGAATGAAAAAAGGGGACGACAGGCAAAGGAGAGCAAAACCTGCCGCCCCCAAGAGAGGTGTGTAGTTGCTTGCTATCTATATAGACGGGAGAACGCGCCGAAAAGTTCCCGTGCTGGGGTACAATTCGGCGCACGATGCGTTCGCGAAACTCGTTCAAGCGCGCCGCCCAGCTTCTGTGCGACGCCGAGTCGCTTCTGATTGTGCCTCACTTGCATCCTGATGGGGACGCGCTGGG
>JANXCK010000090.1 GCA_025060055.1 Fimbriimonadales bacterium
GAGCCGAAAGCGACAGCTGCCCTGCGGGGCGCGCTCCGCACCGCGCCGCGTGCCCTCCCGCTTTTCCAAACACTGCGCCAACGCCCCGACCTGCATTCGCTTGTGCTTAGCGATGACGCGCCGCCGCTGGAGCAGTGGCTAAACGCCTTGCACACGCGAGAACACCTGCATCAGATGCTGCAACGCGCCGAAACACAAATCAAGCTGCAACCTGCCGATTCGCCCGCAATCCGCCTGCTCGTCGGAAAACTGCGCGAGTTCGCACGCAGCGAGTTGGATTACTGGCGCGTATTAGCCCGCATCCCGCACGAGCAAGCCACGCACGCCTTGCTCGCCGCATCGGGATGGTTGAGCGTGGTCGGGCTTGAGCATCTGACGACAACGCTGGACTACCGTCTGACGCCCCTGATACTTAGCGTGAATAGGCAGTTTTGGACTCCGGATCTGACCCAGCTGGCGCGTTTAGGAGACGCTGCGTTTCTGCCGTATGTGCTTCGCGCAAGACACCCGAGCCTAAATCGCTACGGCGAGCCTGCGGAAGTTGTCAAGTCTGCGTGAGCATTTAGGTGGTTCGCCTGCCGCGGCGCAGCAGGCAGAATCACCGCTTGCGTAGGTGGATCGGTTGCGACTTGGAGCGTGGTCTCGGGCTGGGCATACTCGTTGCGCACGAAGCCCCACGCCAGAATCGCGCCCCTCAGCGCGGGCGAATGAACCGCGCCTGTAATCCAGCCCACCTCAGCGCGGTCGGGCACGCTCAGGGTCGTGCCGCGTGAGGGCACAGTCATACCCTGAATGCGCATTGGCACCCAAGTACGGTTCGTATGCCCGCGAGCGTGGATGCGCATCAGCACCTCTTGCCCAACATAACAGCCTTTGGTGTAGCTGATATGGCTTCGGACGAACGCTGCGCCCATCTCCGCTGCCAGCGTGCGTTCGCTCCAATCCACGCCTGCCTGCGGGATACCTGCCTCGTAGCGCAGCACAGTCGCCAGCGCGTCGTCAATCGGCAGGCACGCTGTGGC
Source organism: Fimbriimonadales bacterium (assembly GCA_025060055.1). GTDB lineage: Bacteria > Armatimonadota > Fimbriimonadia > Fimbriimonadales > GBS-DC > GBS-DC. Next base: position 1,023 of record JANXCK010000090.1, read on the forward strand.
AATCAGCGCGGTTCGAAACTCCTCCATCACGGCGTAGGGAACTATCAGGTCAACTCCGCCAAAGCCCGTGCGGTCGTTGCGCACGAGGCGGATTTGCGCTTTCTGCCAATAGCATAGGTGATGCGCGAGCGGCGCCGCAGGTGGCGGCGTCAGACCCATCTCCTCCAAGACCTCGTCGGCAGCGCCGCCCTGCACGCTGAGCAGTCCGACCGCCTCCTGCAACGGCATCAGCACCACATCGTCAAGGATGATGGCTTCGCTGAGCCGCGCTGTGAGGTCGCCCCAAGTGTCGGCAGGCAGCACGAGCAAGAACCCATCTTCGGCTTCCAGCACATAGGCGTCCGAAAGCAGCTGCCCCGTGGGGGTGCAGAACGCGGTGTAAACGCCCGTGCCCTCGGTCAGCCCGCGTAGGTCGTTGGTCGTTTGCCCTTGCAGGAAGCGCAGTCGGTCTGTGCCGACAACCCGCACAAGCCCCCAGTCGGTCAGGTTCAGCCAGCCTGCGTAATCGGCAACCTGCTCGTAGCGGGCGTTCATCGGGTCTCACCTTCCGACGCCTGCGCTCGCTTGCGTCGCCAGCCAGGCTCGCCCCACTTCACATCGTCCACGCCCACGCGACGATTCGCCACCCGCGCCATCACAAACAGCAGGTCGCTGAGGCGATTGAGGTATTTGATAATCGCTGCGTTGACAGTGCTGCTGTGGCTCAGGCGCACCACTTGGCGCTCGGCGCGACGACATACGGTGCGCGCCAAGTGCAGGTATGCCGACGCGGGCGAGCCGCCGGGCAAGATGAACTGGCGCAACGGCTCCAGCTCGGTTTCCAAGCGGTCGATTGCCTCCTCGATGGCAGTGATATGTTGCTCCTCGATGCTTTGGAACTGCGCGGCACGCTCAGGTGGCGAGGCTAACTCCGCGCCGATGTCAAACAGCTCGTTTTGAAATCGTTCCAGCAGGGCGTCCAAGTCGGGCAGGTCGCTGAGGTAGCAACGCGCAACGCCCAGCGCCGCGTTCAGCTCGTCTACGGAGCCGTAGGCTTCCACGCGCGGGTCATCTTTGGGCACGCGCTGCCCGCCGATTAGCCCCGTCTCGCCCGTGTCCCCCGTTCGCGTGTAGATGCGCATACTGGAAGTGTACCCAACATGCTCGCCCCGCCGACTGCCTCGCACACGAAGAAGCGCGGTTCGTAGCGTGCCTGCAGGCGGTAGCGTCGTTCCACCTCTGGCAGGAAGCTCGGTACGTGTGCCTTATCCACCAGCGCGACGCACGCGCCGCCAAAGCCCGCCCCGGTCATCCGTGTGCCAATCGCGCCTGCTGCCATGCACGCCTCCACCATTGCGTCCAGCTCGGCGCAGCTGACTTCGTAATCGTCTCGCAGCGAGGCGTGCGAGGCGAGCATCAGCGCACGCACGCGCGCGGCGTCGGCACAACGCAGCGCAGTGAGAAACTCCAGCACGCGGGCATTCTCGCCAATCACATGGCGTGCGCGGCGACGGGCTGGCTCTTCCACCAGCGACAAGTAGAGCGCCCCCTGCTCTGGGCTGACATCGCGCAGCGCGTTCAGTGCCTCGCCCAGCACAGGGCGCAACGCCACTACTGCTGCCTCGCACTGGGCGCGGCGCAAGTTGTATTCCGACTCGGCAAGGGCGCGCGGCTTGCCCGTGTCCGCCACCACGACCGCCCACTCAGAGGGCAACGGCGTGGGCTGCATCCACAGCGTGCGCGTGTCGATAAAGAGCGCGTGTCCCGCTTCCGAGAGCAGGCTCGCTGCCTGATCCATCAGCCCGCATCGCACGCCCGCGAACACATGCTCCGCGCGTTGACACAGCAGCGCCAGCATCAACCTGTCCACCTGAAGGTTGTCCAGTGTGTTCCACAGGATGGCGAACGCCGCTTCCAATGCTGCTGAGGAACTCAATCCCGCGCCAAGAGGCAGGTCGCTGCAAATCACAGCGTCGACGCCCGTGAGTGGGCGTTGTGCATGCTGTTGCAACGCCCACGCCACTCCTGCCACATACCGAATGAACCCCGCAGGCAGTTGCTCAGGGGGCGGTATCGCGGCGAGGTCGAACTCGTGCTGCTCGTCCAGTGTGTCGGAATAGATTACACAGTGCGTGTCCTCGCGCGGGCGGGCGTAGACGCGCGTCTCGAGGCTAATCGCCACAGGCAGCACATACCCGTCGTTGTAGTCGGTATGCTCGCCGATAAGATTGACCCGTCCCGGCGCACGCACGCAGAGCATCGCT
>JANXCK010000108.1 GCA_025060055.1 Fimbriimonadales bacterium
GCGTCGCCTGGGAACTCCCAGGCGTCGATTGGGACATCCCAGCGGAGAGTTGGGAACTCCCAACAGGGGCGGCGGACTCCCCCTCTCCGTTTACGGAGAGGGGGCTGGGGGGTGAGGTTTCTCCTTGCGAGCTAGAGGGCAACCCCAATGCCTCCAATGCCTTCTTAACCTGCGTGGGTCGATCAGTGGCAATTACAACTGTGTAGCCCGCTTTGTGCCAGTTCGCGATGCGTTGCCAGATGTCCGCCCCGCTGGAGACCGTGCGCAGCGAGCGGGTGTGGAGGGTGTGTTCAACGAGCGCAGGTTGTGCTTGGACAGGATTGTCCAAGCCCTTTGAAGTGATGGAGACGCTGCAACAACTCGCCCTGCACGAGCCGTACGCACTTTACATCTTTCTATCCGCATTGTCGAGCAACAAACGCGACATCTACAGCGCGGGCTACGCCGTCGGCTTAGCGAAACAGGGCAAGTTCCGCCAGGCAGCACGCGAGGCGCGCCGAATCCGCTTCCCCGAGTACCGCGTTTGCGCCCTCGCCCGCATCGCCGCCGAGATGAAAAAGCGTGGGCTATAACTTGTACGAATTGGCTAAGCGGACGCCTTAGTATCGTCAGCGAGACGCTGACGCTACGCACGCACTTGCGTAGCGTTAGCGTCCCGCTGATGAATTGCATCATCTGAAACCTCCCTCTCCTCGTGGGAGAGGGGCTGGGGATGAGGGTCAAAAGGAGAGCTTTTAAGTTTTGAGGCACTTAAGTTCCTCCAACTCGAAATCGTCCCTTTTTAGCGGGAAGCATAGGATGCAGCGTACGGGCGAGGTCACCTCGCCCATACGGGCGCGGTTCCCGCGCCCTGCCAGCGCATTGAGAGACGATTTAATCTTAGAGACACTTATCAGTCCGCCTGATGCACAAGCACGCCCTTCACGAAGGTGTACCGCGCCTTGCCCAGCAGTTCCCAGCCTTTGAACGGCGTGTTTTTGCTTTTGGAGCGCAGTTCGATCACTGTAATGCCCTCACCCCCGACCCCTCTCCCGCGCTGCGGGGACTCAGACTCCCTCTCTTCCGTGCGGTGGGAGAGGATGCGAGGGGATGAGGGCAACATACTATTAGCTTCACCGACAGGCATTACCGTCCAGCGCAGGTTCGGGTCGATCACGACCACATCGGCAGGCGTACCGACAGCGAGCGTGCCAGCGGGCAGCCCCATCACGCGAGCGGGCGCCGTGCTGAGCAGGTGAACGATACGCAGCGGTTCGAGGGGCTGGGGCAGCTGGCTATTCCAAAGCAGCACGCAGCCCAGCGCGGTCTCCAAGCCCACAACTCCAAACGGCGCAGCGGGGAAGGGCTGTGCCTTCTCGAAAGGCGCGTGCGGGGCATGGTCGGTTGCGATGCAGTCAATGACACTGCGCAGGACGCCCTGTGCGAGTGCAGCACGGTCGGCTTCTGAACGCAGCGGTGGGTTCATCTTTGCGTCCGTGTCGAACGCGGCACATGCCGCTTCGGTGAGCAATAGATGGTGGGGCGAAACTTCGGCGGTGATTCGCACGCCCTGCGCCTTGAAAAAGCGTACCAGTTCCACGCCGACCGCTGTCGACAGGTGCTGAATATGCAAGTGGCAGCCTGTCTCGTGTGCCAGCAGCGCGTTGCGGGCAATCTGTACTGTCTCAGCAGAGCTGGGCGCACCCTTCAGCCCCAGCTGCGCGCTAACCACCCCCGCGTGCATGCTTGCGCCTTCGCTGAGCGTCTTATCTTCGCAGTGCGTCACGACAGGTAAGCCATATGCTGCGCAGCCCAGCATTGCGCGACGCATCACTTCGGCGGATTGCACAGGGAAGGCATCGTCGGAGCAGGCAATGGCTCCCGCCTGCTTCAGCGCAGGGTAGTCACAGGGAACCTCACCGCGCATGCCCTGCGTCAGCGCCGCCACCACATACACCGCGCAGGGTGATTCGCGCTCAGCCCGTGCCACAATCTCGCGCACCAGCGTCGGGCTATCCAACGGGGGGTCAGTGTTCGGCATGCAGCAGATACTGGTGAAGCCCCCTGCAACCGCTGCCTCCCCGCCTGTTTGAAGCGTCTCTTTGTGGCTCTGCCCCGGTTCGCGCAGATGTACATGGATGTCCACCAAGCCTGGCGCAATCCAGCAGTCGCTACAGTCAATGACCCGCTCGCCCGTTTCAGGGGTCAGCGACGGCGCAATCTCGGCAACGCGCCCCCCGCGAATGCGCACATCGCCGCGCTGATCTAAATTTTGCGCGGGGTCGAGGATTCGACCGTTTTTGAGGAGATAGTTGCTCATCGGGTTGCTACATCTTCGCTGCCCTCACTCTCATCTCTCTCGCAGGGAGAAGCTGGGGGTGAGGGTCAAAAAGGCAGCTTCTAACTTTTGAGGCGCTTGCCAAATTGTACCTCACCCTCGGCACAGGGCATCTGCTACTCGCACGGCGCGCACCGCCTCTTTCACATCATGCACGCGCACGATGTCCGCGCCCCAAGCCACCGCGAGGGCGAGCGTAGCGAGCGTGCCCTCCAGACGCTCGTCAGGGGGCAGCCCGCCCAAGATGTGCCCGATGAACGACTTGCGTGAGGTTCCTATCAGAATCGGCAAGCCCAGCGACTTGAGCTTGGGCAGCCCGCGCAGCAGCTCCAGATTGTGCTGCACGGTTTTGCCAAAACCGATACCGGGGTCAAGCCAGATGTGTTCGGGCGGGATGCCCGCATCCAGTGCGCGTTGGGCGTGCGCACGCAGCGTTGCCTTCACCTCTGCCACCACATCCTCGTAGGTGGGGTTCTGTTGCATGGTTTGGGGCGTGCCCTTGATGTGCATCAGCACAATAAGCGCGCCTGATTGGGCGACGACTTCCAGCATGTGGGGGTCAAAAGTCGCGCCGCTAATGTCGTTCACGATGCACGCGCCCGCCTGCAGGGCAATCTGCGCCACGCGGCTCTTGGTGGTGTCCACCGAGATAACCGCTTCAGGGAAACGGATGGCGACGGCTTCAATCAGCGGAATGACACGCCGAATCTCTTCCTCTTCGGGCACGGGCGCGGCGCCTGGACGGGTCGATTCGCCCCCGATGTCCACGATGTCTGCACCCTCGGCGAGCATCTGTTCGGCGCGGGCGAGCGCTGCATCCAGTGTGGCGTATCGCCCGCCATCGTAGAAGCTATCAGGCGTGGCGTTCAGCACGCCCATCACTAGCGTGCGCTGCCCAACGGTCGCCCGCACAGGGCACAGGCGTTCAGTGATACTCAGCATAGCGGCGAGGCGGTTTGGGCAACTCGCGCAGCGTCTGAGGGACTTCTGTCAGCATCTGCTCGCCGACACGACTGAACACGAAACCACGCTCGCGGGCTGCGCGAATCGGGTCGCGCAAAAACTTCAGTCGGAACACGGTGTCTTCCATCAGCAAGCGCAGCAGAATGTCCATCTGCGTTTTGTCGAGGCGCTCCAGCTCAAGAATTGCCCACACGCTCACTTCGACGGGTGCGGGGATATCGAACGCCAGATGCTCGTAGTCGCTGACGGCTTGGGCGTGCCGTCCGAGATTGTCCAGCAGGCGGGCACGGCGCAGACGGTAGTGCGCCGATTGCGGCTGGAGCATCACCAACTGGTTCGCGACCTGCAGCGCGTGTTCGTAGTCCATCGATTGCCAGTAGGCGTCCAGCAGGTGTTCCAGCGGGGTGGGATGATGGGGCATTTCACGATGCCAGCGACGGCACTCGCAGACAGC
>JANXCK010000142.1 GCA_025060055.1 Fimbriimonadales bacterium
GAGGGCAATCTGCACTATGTGCTGCGCAGCGCGTTTCCTATCTACAATCCGCATCGCGAGGTCGTCGGCGCGATTGTCTCCGTGGTGGATGTTACCTACCGCGTCGAGTACGAGAACCAACTCAAGGCGTTGAACCAGAAACTGCAGAACTTGGCAATCACCGACGGTTTGACGGGGCTACACAATCACCGCGCGTTTCAGGACTACTTGGAGACGCAGTTTCGGATTGCTCTGCGCAACCGACGCCCATTGTCGCTGATTCTGATAGATGTAGATCACTTCAAACAGTACAACGACTCGTATGGGCATCAGGCAGGCGATGAGGTGCTGCGCACCGTAGCGCAGACGCTCAAAGAGCAGGTGCGTGAGGGCGACTTCGTGGCGCGCTACGGCGGCGAAGAGTTCGCCGTCGTGTTGCCCCACACCGACACGGAAAGCGCCGCCGCAGTTGCCGAGCGACTGCGAGTGGCGATTCGCTCTGTTGAGTGGTCGCTGCGCCCTGTTACTGCCAGCTTTGGCGTTGCCAGCACGCGCCCCGACATGGAGACCCGCCAAGAACTGATCGAAGCCGCCGATCAGGCGCTCTACAAGGCGAAGCGCAACGGGCGCGACCGCGTGGAGGTGTGGGAATACCGCCTGCTTTTCGAGGCAGCATAGCAGGAAGTTTCGCCGCAGGCAGGAACTAACTTACCTGCCAAAGGAGTCGAAGGGACGATGAATCGGGCGCAGGTACAGACGAGCGTCAAGGTCAAAGCGGCGCCGCAAGCCAGCATCGGACTGAAGACGCTGGCGCGGATGCTTACGCTCAACAACGAGGAACTCCAAAAACTCATCGAGCAGGAGTTGGAAGAGAACCCTGCGCTTGAGGCTGTCGACGAGGAGCGCGTGCGAGTAGTTGCCCCGACTCCTATGCCCATTGCGCTGGACTGGGAGTCGCCGAACGGCTCGGGCGATGAGAACGACGGCGACGACTGGCTCGATACGCGGCTGGTGGCGCCGCCGATGGAACTCAAAGCGCATGTGCTGGGGCAACTGCGCCACATGATTACGCCTGAATTGCTGCCGATTGCTGAGCATCTGGTGGAGTCGCTCGACGCGAACGGCTACCTACGCACCGAAGTGGAGGATGTGGCGCTCTATCTGAACGCGCCGATAGAGCAAGTGGAGTACGTGCTGGCACGCTTGCGTGAATGCGACCCGCCTGGAGTGGGCGCACGCACGCTTCAGGAGTGCTTGCTTCTGCAAGTGGACTCGCTTGAGGACGCCCCAGAAGGCTATAACCCTGAGGTTTTGGAATGGACGCGCAGCGTGCTGCAAAAGGGCTGGGACGAGTTTGCACGCGGGCGTTGGACTGCGCTGCAGCGCAAACTGAGGCTTCCGCCGCACGCGCTGGAAGAGGTCAGGCGTTTCGTGCGCAGCGAGCTGCAGCCCTACCCTGCCAGCGGACTGGAACCGCACGAGCCACCCCACGAACGAAACACTATGCGGGAGCCTGATATTGTGGTGCGCATCTCACAAAGCGGAATCCAGATAGAGATTCGCGGTGCGCACCTCGACACGCTGCGCCTTAGCCCTGCTTACTTGGAGCAAGCGACACGCCTCAATCGAGGCGAGCGCTACTACAGCACGGATGACCGCGAACATATTCAGCACTATCTGAACCGCGCGCGCATCTTCCTGCAAGCGCTGCAGCAGCGCTACCAGACACTCAAGCGCGTGATGGAAGCGATTGCGCAGCGTCAGTACGGCTTCTTAGTGACCAGCGACGCCCGATTTTTGCAGCCGATGACCCGCGTGCAAATCGCAACGGCAACAGGGCTTCACCGCTCCACCATCGGGCGCGCCGTGCGCAACAAATGGCTCCAGCTCCCCAGCGGGATGATGGTGCCCCTCGAGATTTTCTTTGACGCCTCGTACCGCACAGCGATGCTGATTGAGCAGATTCTGAATGAGCATGAAAGTCGCGGCAAGCGGATGACCGACGCCGAAATTGCCGAGAAACTCGCCGAGATGGGCATCGAGGTCGCGCGCCGCACGGTCGCCAAATACCGCCAGCGACACAATATCCTTTCCTCCCACTGGCGCGAACGGCAACGGCTGGTGGGCTAAGAGATAGTTGAGCAATCCCACTGCGTAGCGTCGGCGTCCACGCCGACGAGCGTAGCTTGGACAGTCGTGTCTAAGCACCGCACGGACAGGACTGTCTGTGCCACAGGTGCGTTAGCAAGACGCCACCGCTACGAAGACCCTCTTACCGTTCCTAAGCTCATCCGATGTGAAATCGTCCCTTTCTGCAGGGCGGGTTGGGAACCAGCCCCTACCTGCCACGCCTTGTAGGGGCGCGTTCCTAAAGCGTCCCAAACCGAACGATTTCACATTCGGGGGACTTAGCAGGTATACTTCAAGCGCGTGGGGGAACCCCATAACTTGCTATTTGGAGGACACTATGTGCAAGCAACAACGGTTGATTACGCTGTGGCTAACGCTCTTGGCGGTCTCTCTCGGCGCGTTCGCTCAAGAGAAAGTGCTACTGCAGTACAAAGCGCAAGCAGGGCAGACGGTGCGCTACCGCGTCACAGGAACCACCGAAGTCGAAGTGATGGGCAACGCGGTGCGTGTCGAAGTCAACATCGTTTCTAAGCGCCGTATCGTGGAAGTCTCGCCCGAAGGCAACATCCAATACGAAGAGGAAGCGGAGTCTTTCGAGCTAAGCCGCAACGGTCAGCGGATGCCACTGCCCGACGCGGCACTTTCGGGCAAGGTTGTCTACACAATCAAACCGAATGGCGAAATCATCAAGCGTGAAGCGAATCAGGAAGCAACGGACAATCCATTCGCAGGTGCTGCGAGCGGCGGCACGATACCCGTGTTCAGCACGCAGCCCGTTGGAGCAGGCGATCGCTGGAGCCACACCTACGAAGACGACAAAGAACGCGGCACGCAAGCAGGCACTACAGAATACCTGCTCAAGGGGTTCGAGACCTGGAAAGGGATTCGCGTCGCACGCATCGTCAGCAGCTTCAGTGGTAAGGGTGACGAGCCGATCAGCTCCGAGTCGGAAATGCTGGTGGAACTGCGCACGGGCGATGTGGTGTACGCCACGATGCGCGGCGAAGGAACGAGCCAATTCGGCGAACTGAGTGCCGCCGTGAAGTTCGAACTGACACTTGAGCGTATTGAGGGCAGCCCGTTGCCAGAAGGCACGAACGGCGAGCAGCCCAAAGCCGACCAGAAACAATCCGAAGCGCAGCCCGCTCCACAGCAGACCGCCACGCAAAAGACCGACGAGCCGAAGCCCGCCGAAGGTGAAAAGAAAGAAGAGAAAAAAGAAGACGTCAAGAAAAAAGAGAAAACCATAGAGGAGGTCACCAAAGACTTCGAGAAGTTGGAGGGGCTGTTCACCCTGTACCGCAAGAAGGAGGCGGGTAAAGACACGTTGTATCTCGAAGTCCGGCGCGAGCAACTGGGCAAACTCTACCTGCTACAAGCAACGGTCAGCGAGGGTATCCCCACCTTCTTCTTGGCAGCGGGCACGCCTGTTGACGACATCGTGTTCAAACTGGTGCAGCGCGACGAACAAATCCTGCTGGTCGTGCCCAACTTCGGGTTCCAAGCGAACCCTGACACGCCGATTGCCCGTTCAGTGCAACGCTCCTTCGCCGAAGCTTACCTGGAGGCGTTCAAAGTCGAGGCGAAATCCGATGGAGGCAATCGCTTGCTGATTGATGTCACGAACTTGTTCCGCTCCGACCTGATTCAGATTCAGCAGCGGGTGAATCTCGCGGCAGGCGGCAGCTACAGCATCGACCGCGAAAAGACGGTCTACAAC
>JANXCK010000167.1 GCA_025060055.1 Fimbriimonadales bacterium
CACGATTGAGCAGGGCGCGTTCGTGCCCAAAGTGAACGCTGCCGATGAACGCCTGCGCGAAATCGACTGGTCGCGCACGCCCGCGCTGCTGGCGTACAACCTCGTTTCAGACCGCCCGATGGCGCAGACGCTGATGCGCACGCACAAAGACGACCCGCTGCTGGCGGTATGGCGCTACGGGCTGGGCACGGCAATCGCGTTCACCTCCGACGCGCAGCCCCGCTGGGCGCAACGCTGGATCGGCTGGCAAGGCTACCCTGTGTTCTGGACGCAGGTGATACGCAGTGCAATGCGCCCCTCCGCGCAGCCTAATCTCGGCTTGACCGCCACCGTGCGCAACGGGCAGGCGATTGTGGAGCTGCAGGCGTTCACCCCGCAAGGCGACCCGATTAATGGCTTAACTCCGCAACTGGTGGTGGGCGCGCCGTCGGGTGAGCAGACCCCCCTCACGATGAATATGGAAGGCGCAGGCAGGTATGTGGCGCAGTTCCCGCTACGCGAGCAGGGGTTGTACACGCTCAGCACGCAGGGCGACTTCGGCACGGGGCGCACGGCGACGCTGACCACCGCCTTAGCCGTGCCCTACCCGCTGGAGTATCGCTTCTATCGCGAGAACCGCCCGCTGCTGGAGCGCATCGCGGCGCAGACGCGGGGGCGCGTGAACCCTGACCCCGCCCGCGCCTACGACCCGCCGCCTGCCCCGCAACGCCTCACGCGCGACCTATGGACGCTCGCGCTGCTGCTGAGCCTGCTGCTGCTGATGGTGGACATCACCATACGCCGCGTGGTGATTACTATCCCCGAAGCCATTGCCGCGCTGCTGGGCAGGCTGCGCGTGCGCCGCGCCCCGCGCGCCGCAACCGTGCAAGCGGCTCAACGCCTGCAGGCTGCCAAACAGCGCGCCCAAGCGGCACGGGCGTCCCCGTCCGTGCAACCGCGTAGCGTCGGCGTCTCCGCCGACGGACAGCGCTTGGGCGAGACGCCTGTGCAACCGCGTAGCGTCGGCGTCCCCGCCGACGGACAGCACCTGGGCGAACCGCCCAAGCCACAACCCGTGGCACGGGCGTCCCCGTCCATGCAAAGCTCGCGGAGCGTCGGCGGAGACGCCGACGAATCTGCCCCTGCAGATACGCTGGGACGCCTGCTGAAAGCGAAACAGCGCGGCACGAAGAGCTGAGAACATTCCCCGACAGACCGTCTAAATACCTGTCGGAGTTTCAAACGGCACAGTATTCTGAACGGCTGAAGCCGTTCCTGGGCAGACCAAGCCGACCTGCGTCGGCTGTAGCCCGCGTAGGCGGGCTCTGTTTGCACAGCAACGGCTTCAGCCGTCAGGTACATCATGCGATTTCCTAAACAGCTTCTCGATGTCCGTGCCAACGGTTCACCTACGAAGTCAGGTATGATTCCGCACATAGTTGGGAAAGCCAATGGCACGCTGCTTGGGCTGCGGCACGGAAATGGGTGAGACGCAAGAGTTGTATTGCCCGCGTTGCGCTGTGTTCGCGGGAGTCTCAGGGCAGAGTTCCACAACGGAACACCCAGGAGCATTCTCGAAGATTGTGCCCACCCGCAATCCAGCAGCGTTAGCAGGCTACTACCTCGGCGTGTTCAGCTTGATCCCCTGTCTGGGCGTGCTGCTGGCGCCGTTCGCTGTCGGATTCGGAATTGTGGGCTTGCGCAACGCTCGCGACCTGCCGCAACAGATTGGACGGGTGCATGCCATCGTTGCGCTCGTACTGGGCGGGATCTCTCTTCTGTTGCACTTGCTCTGCATCGGATATCCCCTCGCTGCGCCGCTAATTAGATAGTTGAAATCGGCATAGCAGACGCTGTCATTCGTCGGCGAGACGCCGACGCCTGAAGTTTGTCACTTTCGCCAATTTGTGCGGCATATTGTAGGTTGCGCCCGCCCAAAACCGCTACGAGTTGTGCTTTTTGCCCGAAGTGACAAACGTCAGTCGTCGGCGAGACGCCGACGCTACGCAGGGCGCGTCCGTAGCGTTAGCGTCCCGCTGACGAATGGCGCCAACGGAAACCCCGACTGGTATAAGCCTGTGCGACTGAAGTCGCGCCCACACAAACGAAGCCCGCCTACGCAGGCTAAACAGCCGACGTAATACCAATCGGGGTTTCAAATGACGCATCGTCCTGTACGGCTAAAGCCGTTGGTATGCAGACGAAGCCGACCTGCGTCGGCTCTTTAGCCTGCGCAGGCGGGCTTTGTCTACACAGGAACGGCTTCAGCCGTATCGGAATATTGCGCTACTTGAAACCCCGATTGGTATAAGTCAGCTTCGGTTGCGTAGGAACAGCTTCAGCCGTACTGTACTTGAAGTCCGTCAGAATCAGTTAGCAAACACGCCTTCCTTCGTTTCTTGCAACCTCTGGTAATGCCGCGCGCGACACTGGTTCATCAGCTGCAGACGCTGCTCGTTGTCGACGCCGAGCAAGCGCATAATTCTGCCCGCAATCTCGATGAAGGTCTCGAACTCTTCAGGCACGACATCGGTTGCGCCTGCTGCGTAGAGCGGTTCAATCTCCGCCATATAGCGGGTGCGCACAATCACATACACATCAGGGTTCAGCTCGCGGATGGTGCGCACCGTGTAGCGTGCGCTGATTGGATCAGACACGGCAATCACCACGGCGCGAGCGCGCTCCACGCCCGCTGCGTGCATAATCTCAGGATGCGCCGCATCGCCATAGATAACAGGCACGCCCTGCCGCTGCGCCTCGCGCACCAACGCGCCATTCATCTCCACCACCACAAACGGCTCGTTCAGCTCGCGCAGCAGGCTCGCCAAGTTGCGCCCATTCAACCCAAAGCCGACGATAATGATGTGGTCATCCAGTTCGGGATGCGCCTCGCGCTTGGCGCGGATGTGGCTGAGCCAGTGGGCGCGTCGCGTCGCTCGCGCCAAAACTTGGTAGGTGGTCGCCAGCAGGATAGGCGTGAGCAGGATGCTCAGCGAGGTGCCAGCTACCAAGCCGTTGAGCAACTCGGATGGCAGCAAGCGTGCCTCGCGCGCCTGCCCCAGCAACACAAACGAAAACTCGCCGATGTTCGCCAGCACCATCCCCGCCAGCAAGCCCACACGCAGCGGACGCCGTATCGCCAACGCCACCCCCAACACCAAAAGGCTCTTGAACGCCATCAGCCCCACTGTCCACGCCAGCGTCGGCGCCCAACTCGCCTGCAGGTACGGCAAGTCGACCAGCATCCCGACCGAGATGAAAAACAGCGCAAGGAAACTGTCGCGAAACGGGATGATATTAGCAGTAATCTGATGGCTGTAGGGCGTCTCCGAGATAATCACGCCCGCCACAAACGCGCCTAATGCAGGCGACAGCCCCAACGACTGCGTCACGTAGCTCATCAATAGCGCAACAAACAGCGACCCCAACACAGGAATCTCGCGCGTCTCAGAAGCGACCATCCAGCGCAACAGGGTGGGCACAATCACACGCGCCGCAAAGTAGACCCCCACAATACCCAGCAGCGTCACCAGCAACTTCATCCCTACCACCGACATCCCTTGCTCCTGCAGCTGCACCACGAACGGCAGAGTCGCCATAAAAATCGGCGCCATAATATCTTGGAACAGGAGTACGCCAACTGCGAATCGCCCGTGTGTGCTATCCAGCTCCTCGCGCTGTTTGAGAATCTTGACCCCGACGGCAGTGCTGCTGAGGCTGATAATCATTCCCAGCGCCAGTGCCTGCGCCAAAGTGAACCCCAGTAGCCCTGCGCCCAGCGCGCACACCGCCACGGTCAGCCCCACCTGCGTCAGCCCTGCACGTAGCACATAGTGACGCAACTGAATAAGTCGGTCTATCGAGAACTCTACGCCGAGCGAGAAAAGCAGCAGCGCCACGCCCAACTCCGCTAACAGCTTAATCGCCTCTACCTCGCTCACCCAGCCCAGACCGTAGGGACCAATCAGTGCGCCTGTGAGGATGAACCCCACAATCGAAGGCAAGCGCAGACGCTGAAATAGCGCTACGATTACGATACTCACGCCAATAACGAGGAGGATGCTCTCCGCGAGGTGGGACGCATGCGTTCCTTGTACCACGATGGCTAATTGTACCTTTCGCCCACACCTGCTGTCCCGCTATTTGTTGAAAAGCAAGTGGCACGCCCGCGAAAGCCAGAGCAGCAGGGACGCATAAGGCAAGAAAATCCCTGACGAATCCCAACGGCGTGGACGCGGTTGTACCTGCTCCGGGCAGCTCGCCTTTGAAAGGTATAATCCCTCACGGCATGCAGGAGGAGGCGGAACAGCCGATGCGCGTGTCAGTCCATGCGTTGCAGGCGGAGTACCGCCAAACGCCGATTTGGGCAGAGGTGCGTCAGGGCGGGCTGTTGCGCGAGCCGCTCGCGCTGCAGCATGGCACGGAGTTCGTACCCGCCCAAGTGGCGCGAGTAGGCGGGCGACGCTATCTGGTGTGGGTTGAGCCAGAGCTGTTGCGCGGCAAGTCCAAAATCTACGCTGTGCGTGCGCACCCGCGCCCGATGGAGGGATTCCAGCACACGCAGACCGAGAACGCGCTCCAAATCCGCTATCAGGGCAAGCCATTCACAGCGTATGTGTTTCGCGGCGCGCCCAAGCCCTATCTCTACCCCGTGATGGGACCTCACGACAAGCCGATTACGCGCCATTTCCCAATGCAGCGCGTCGCAGGCGAGACCACCGACCACCCCCACCATCGCTCGATTTGGTTCACACACGGCGCGGTGAACGGAGTCGACTTCTGGACCGAGGGCAGCGGCAAGGGAACGATTGTGCATCAAGCGCTGGAGGTGGTTGAATCGGGTCCTGTGTTGGCGCGTTGGGTTGCTCGCAACGAGTGGCGCACGCCCGACGGCAAGCCACTGCTGGAGGAGCGCACGGAAGTGATTTGCTATCATACGCCGAACGCACGCTGGCTCGATTACACCGTCGCGCTGACTGCGATAGACGCCGATGTGAAGTTCGGCGACACGAAGGAGGGCACTTTCGGCGTGCGCGTTGCCAGCAGCATGGAGGTCACGCGCAACGCGGGCGGGCAAATCGTGAACGCTGCAGGGCAGCGCGACCGCGAAGCGTGGGGCAAACGCGCAACTTGGTGCGACTACACGGGCATCGTGGACGGCGAGGTCGTCGGAATCGCGATTTTCGACCACCCGATGAACCTGCGCCACCCGACCTACTGGCATGTGCGCGACTACGGGCTATTTGCGGCGAACCCGTTTGGCGTCCACGACTTTGTGCCCGACACGCCGAAAGGCGAGGGCGACTACCTACTCAAAAAGGGTGATACGCTCACCTTCCGCTACCGCCTCTGGCTGCACAGGGGGCGCACCGATGAGGCAGGCGTCGCCAATCAGTACGAAGCCTACAAAAACGCGCCGCGAGTGGTGTGGAGAGCCTGAGATGGAAAGACGACTTATCGAAGGTGTTCAGCTCAAGCCACTGGTGGCGCATGCTGACGAGCGGGGCTACCTGATGGAACTGCTCCGCTGCGACGACCCGATTTTCCAAAAGTTTGGGCAGGCGTATGTGTCGCTGAACTACCCAGGCGTCATTCGCGCTTGGCACTGGCACGAAAAGCAAACCGACTACTGGGTGGTGGTGAAAGGCATGGTGAAAGCCGTGCTGTACGACCGCCGCGCCGACTCGCCGACCTACGGGATGATTAACGAGTTTTTTCTGGGCGAACACCATCGCGTGCTGCTGGTCATCCCGCCGTTGGTGGCGCACGGCTATAAGACGATTGGCGTGGAGCCGTCGCTGCTAATCAACTTCCCAACAGAGCCGTACAATCGCGAAAACCCTGACGAGTTGCGCCTGCCGTATGACACGCCCGAAATTCCCTACGACTGGGGGATTAGGATGGGCTAAAGCGTGTGTACAGGGAACCTCGCTGTCAGCTCACGCACTTGGTAGCGTATACGGTGGAGCGCGGTCTCATCTTGGTAGTTGCGCAGCGCGTCACCCATCAGCCGTGCAATAATCGGCATCTCCGCCTCGCGCATCCCGCGTGTGGTCACGGCAGGCGTGCCCACGCGCAACCCGCTCGTGACAAACGGCTTCTGCGTGTCGTATGGGATCATATTCTTGTTGGTAGTGATATACACGCTGTCCAGCACCTGCTGTGCGAGCTTGCCTGTGATACCCAGCGGGGTGAGGTCAATCAAGATTTTATGGCTATCGGTGCCACCTGCCACGAGGCGGAACCCTTCTTCCTGCAGGGCGTGCGCCAGCGCACGGGCGTTCGCCTTCACTTGCTGCTGGTATATCTTGAACTCAGGCTGCAGCGCTTCGTGGAAGCAAACTGCCTTGCCCGCAATCTGATGCATCAGCGGTCCGCCCTGCAGACCGGGAAACACGGCCTTGTCAATCAGTTGCGCATGCTCCCGCTTGCACAGGATGAGACCGCCACGCGGGCCGCGCAGCGTTTTGTGGGTGGTAGTCGTCACGAAATCGGCATAAGGGATAGGCGAGGGATACTCGCCCGCTGCCACAAGCCCCGCGTAGTGCGCAATATCCGCCATCAAGTATGCGCCCACCTCGTCGGCAATCGCGCGCATCGCTGCCCAGTCAATCACGCGGGGATACACTGTCGCGCCGCCCACGATGAGCTTCGGACGATGTTGCAACGCCAGCTCACGCAACTGGTCATAGTCAATCAGCTCGGTGTCGCGCCGCACGCCATAATGCACGACCCGATACAGCATCCCCGAAAAGTTCACGGGGCTGCCGTGCGTGAGATGTCCGCCCTGCGCTAAGTCCAGTGCCATCATCGTGTCGCCGGGCTGTAGCACCGCGAAGCAGACCGCCATGTTCGCGTTCGCGCCTGAGTGAGGCTGCACATTCGCATGTTCCGCGCCAAACAGTCGCTTCGCCCGCTCAATCGCGAGGTTCTCCACCTCGTCGTAGTACTCGCAACCGCCATAGTAGCGCTTGCCGGGGTAGCCCTCGGCATACTTGTCGGTCATCACAGAGCCGACCGCCTCGCGCACTGCCCGACTGGTGATGTTCTCCGACGCAATCAATTCGAGATTCTGCTCCTGTCGCGCCGTCTCTTTCTGAATCAGCGCGTAGATTTCGGGGTCTACCTCTGCCAAGCTTGCCGTCCGCTGCCGACGCACGATGTCAACATAGTCAATCACGCTCATAATAGTTGGCTCCCTGTGAGGAGATTGTACCCCAAGAGCAGGTGAACCTCCACTCAGAGAGACCGTTCAGGGAAGCAGGCGGGTTTTTCGCAGCGTCGGCGTCCCGCCGACGCGCCTGCGTGGCACGGGCTTCCAGCCCGTGCAGCGTGGCACGGACAGTCGTGTCTATGCTTTGGCTTGGACAAGACCGTCCAAGCCACATCCGTCAGCGCGACGCCGACGCTACAAGGCAGGACTTTTTGAACAGTCCCTCAGAGAAGAAATGGAGGGCTGAAGCCGTTGCTGTGCAAACCAAGCCCGCCTGCACGGGCTATCCAGCCGACGAAGGTCGGCTTCGTCTGCACAGGAACGGCTTCAGCCGTTAGGTACATGCCTATTTCAACAGTGTCTCAGCCGTCCCGAAAAAAACCTCGCGGGTATAATCGTGTCATGTCCAACGAGGCGATTGCCCAGCAGTTGGAAGAACTCGCCGATTTGACCGACTTCATCGGGGACAGCCCCTTCAAATCACGCGCCTACCGACAGGCGGCGCGCACTTTGGAAACCCTCCAGACTCCTGTTGAATCGATCGCTGAAGGCGGAATCGACGCGCTCACGGCAATCCCAGGTATTGGTGAGGCAATCGCCGAAAAAATCCTCGCATACTTACACACGGGCGTCATCCCCAAGCGGATGCAGTTGCTACAGACAGTGCCCGTGGGTGTGTTGGAGGTGATGGCTGTTCCGGGAATCGGCGCGAAGACAGCGCGCTTGCTGTACGAGCAGCTCGGCGTGCGCGACTTAGAGAGCCTGCGCAACGCGCTGATGAGCGGCGCTGCCGACTCGCTGCCTCACTTCAGCCCGCACAAGCGCGAGCGACTGCTGCGCCTCGTTGACCTCAAGCATAAATCGCAGCGGCGCACGCCACTGGGACGCGCCCTGCCGCGCGGACGCGAACTGCTACAAGCAATTCGGGAGCTTTCGGGGGTGCAGGACGCGCTACTGGGCGGCTCGGTGCGCCGCATGCAAGAGGATGTAGGCGATTTAGACTACCT